>JAYRFD010001333.1:0-3004 GCA_041908565.1 Polyangia bacterium
AGCCCGTACCGGCTGGACCGCTGGCCAGCGTGACTGCTTCGATCGACAGCCGGCGTCCCTTGACCTTGGCCGCTCCCGACGGAGAACGCCTGCTTTTGGCTCGCGACCCCGGCGCCTTGGAATTCGCGACGGAGCTGTGCGCCACGCACGACTGGCTGGTCGATCAGCTGCTTTCGCGCAACGACGCGCACTTTCTGTCGGCCGACGATGCTGCACACATCATCGGCCTGCCCTCGGAACAGTACCGCATGAGCCTGGCCGTCCGGCCCGTCGCTGGGGCTTAGGACGTCGAAACCTTGGGTGTCCCCGCGATCGCCCGCCCCCCGCTTACGCAAAGGACCCTTCGATGCTGATCTTTGTGCCGATGTCGGGCTTTGGAAACCGCTACCAGCGCGCTGGATATACCCAGCCCAAGCCGCTGATTCCCGTCGATGGAGCCCCGATGATCGAGCGGGTCCTGGCCGGCTTTCCCAAAGACGGCAACTACCTGTTCGTGGTCAACGCCATCCACGCCGAGACGACGCCGCTGGTATCGGTGCTGCGCGCGCTGCGCCCGCAGGCTCGCATCCGCGTGATCGCGCCGCACAAAGACGGGCCGGTGCGCACGATCCTGGACTGTGAAGCCGACATCGCCGACGACGAAGACGTCTGCGTCAACTACTGCGACTTCGGCGTCGATGAACCGCTGTCCGATCTGGTCGACTGGCTGGCCGCCCATCCCTGCGATGGCGCAATGACCGCCTATCGCGGCTTCCACCCGCACTCGCTGGGCCCGACGCTTTATGCCTATATGCGCAGCGAAGGCGACCGCGTGCTTGAGATCCGCGAAAAGCACTACTTCACCGACAACAAGTTCAACGAATACGCATCGACCGGCCTGTACTACTTCCGTCGCGGCGATGTGTTAAAGCGCCTGGCCCGTCAGCTGACCGAATCGGGCGAGCGCGTCAACGGCGAGTTCTATGTCAGCACGCTGATGCAGCGCCTGATCGAAGACGGCGGCACCGTGCGGGTCAAAGAAGTCCGTCACTTCTTCCAGTGGGGCACGCCCGAAGATCTGCAGGACTTCGAGGGCTGGGCCGCCGCCATGCGTCGCATCGACGGCTTCTTGGATGACACCGCGCGCGCTGATTCTCGATCGGCGCAGGTCATTCCGATGGCCGGCCGTGGGCAGCGCTTTGCCGACCAAGGCTATGCCCAGCCCAAGCCGCTGGTCGACGTCGCCGGTCGCCCGATGGTGCTGCAGGCCCTGGCCTGTCTGCCGCGCCCAACGCCGGAACGCAGCGCCGCCGGCCCCACGCTGGTCGCCCAGGCCGAGCACGTGCAGATGCCGCAGTTTTCGTCGGTGCTGCGCGATGTGCGACCGGCGCCCAACCTGATCTCGCTCGATCGCGTCACCGAAGGTCAGGCCTGCACCGTCTAGCTTGGCCTGGCTGGTTACGACGAAGACAGCCCCGTTCTGATCGCGCCCTGTGACACCGGCTATGTCTATGACGTGTCGCGCTGGCGCGAGCTTGAAGCATCGGATGCCGACCTGATCATCTGGTGCGCGCGTGGACACTTGCCAGCGATCTGGCGCCCGCAGATGTATGGCTGGCTGGCTCTCGACGGGGATCGCGTGACGCAGGTGGCGGTGAAGCGCCCGGTTGATGGCCTGCCGGTGGCCCAGCAAGCCGTGATCACCGGCACCTTCTGGTTCCGCTCGGTCGGCCTGTGCCGTCGCGAAATTCGATCGCTGATCGCCGACAACGACCGCGTGAACAACGAGTTTTACGTCGACACCATCGCCCGCCGCATGGTCGAACGCGGCGCCAAGGTCCGCGCCTTCCTGCTGGACAAATACATCACCTGGGGCACCCCCGAAGAGCTCAAGACCTTCCAGTACTGGAATGACGTGTTCCGCAACGGTCGCCCGATGGGCCAGTCGGCCTGACGTCGACGCAGGCTGCCCATGTTGATCGCCCCCAATGCATCGTCCCCCCCGACGCCGCCGCACGGTCGCCTGCGCAAGCTAGCCGGCGAGCTTGTGCGCTTCCTGATCGTCGGGCTCAGCGCGGTGGCCACCGACTTTCTGGTGTACTTCGCGCTGGTCCGGCTGTGGCCGGCCCTGCCCGCCAACCTGGCCAAAGGCATCAGCTTCGTCACCGGCGCGCTGCTGTCGTTCGTCCTGAACCGCAGCTTTGTGTTCCGCGCCCAAGGCCAGGTGCGCGCGCAGGCGCCACGCTTTGTGATCTTGTACGGCCTGACGCTGGCCTTGAACACCGCGACCCACTCGCTGGTCTTTGCGCACTACCAAAACCACTTCCTTAGCTGGTTTCTGGCCACCGCCGCATCGACCCTGGGCAACTACCTGGGCATGAAGTTCGCCGTCTTTGCCACCCCTCGGAGTCAAGCATGAGCACACAGGTCACGCCCTTAAAGTCCATCGTCGTCCCCTGTTACAACGAAGCCGCCAACCTGCCGAACCTAATCGAGCGCTTCGCCAAGCTGGGCCGTCAGGCCAGCGACTTCGAGGTCATCCTGGTCAACAACGGCAGCGTCGACGACAGCGCCGCCGTCTTTTCGCGCGAGCTAGCCAAGCCCGGTCGCGACTTCATCCGCGTCGTCGAAGTCCCGTCGCCCAACGTCGGCTATGGCCACGGCATCATGACCGGCCTGCGCGCCGCTCGCGGTCGCTACTTGGCCTGGACCCACGCCGACGGACAGACGCCACCGGCCGACGTGCTGCGCGCCTTTGATCTTTTGCTGTCCGGAAAGGATCCCGATCGTTCGCTGGTCAAGGGTCGGCGCCGTCATCGCCCGCTGAAAGACACGCTGTTCACCTTCGGCATGCAGGCGGCCGGCGTCGCCTTGCTGGGCAAGAACCTGACCGACATCAACGGCCAGCCCAAGGCCTTCCCGCGGACTCTTTTGGACCTGGCCGTCGCGCCGCCCAACGACCTGTCGCTGGACCTGTACTTCTTCTATCTGGCTCGGCAGCACCGCTTCGCGATCCTGACCTTCG
>JAYRFD010001334.1:0-2774 GCA_041908565.1 Polyangia bacterium
ATGTTGTCGGGCTTCAGGTCACGATGCACCACCTGACGGGAATGCGCAGCCTGCAGCACCGACGCGATCTGACGCGCAATGTGCAGCGCATCGGACGGAGTCAGCGAGCGCTCGCGATCGATGCGTGCACGTAAGGACTCGCCAGCCAGGTATTCCATCGCCAAGTAGGCGACCCCCTGGCTGGTGTAGCCGCAGTCGAAGATGCGCACGATGCCGGGATGCGGGATCGAGTTGGCGGCGCGAGCTTCGTTGAAAAGGCGCGTCGTGGCGTCCTTCTTCTGCGCAACCTCGGGACGCAGGATCTTGATGGCGGCTTGGCCGCCGACCCCGTCGTGGACGGCCTGGTACACCATGCCCATACCGCCCTCGCCGATCAGTCGTGTCAGGCGATAGTTACCGATGTACTCGCCGATCATGTGAGTTAGCAGGCTGATCGAAGGCTCCGCAGTGAGGATGCGATATCGGGTGTTTCCGAGGACAACGCCGCTGACGCTCCGCGATGATTTTACGCCAACGGTATGTCGGATGTCTATCGGACATCGACGACATCGTATCCCCCTGCCAAAGCGGGCCAGGCCGGCAACACAGCCGGGGCAAGGCCGCAGGATTTGCCGAACGGACGATTCGAGCTTGGGTCGAGGACACCACCCCAAACTCATAGCCCGGCGACGCAGGGGTCATACGCCCCCGACGGGCCACGGTCCCGGCCAAGCGCCTTTATGCGTACAGGCGGAAGTCGACGTCGGGGAAGATGTTGTCCCGACGCTCTAGCTCGGCCAGCCAGTCCAGGTCGATCGTCGTAGGAATCGCCGTCGCTGCGACCGCGCCCCGCTCGGCCGCGCCGCTGGGTGAACCCGAGACAGGTGCGCCCAGCTGACGGGCAAGCTGCGTAAAGCGCGACAGGTGCCCTTTGATGCGGTCGGTCGCGTACTTCACGGCCGTCCCGGTCTTCATGATGAAGGCCCAGTCGGACGACTGCGCCAACAGAAGCTCTCGGCAAAGCTGGTTGAGCGCGCGACGCAGCACATCGTCCTGCGTACCGGCGTGGCGACTCGCGAGCTCATGCAGCAAGGCTTCGGCGCGGTGCACGTGGCGATAGATCCAGTCGTTGCTGCCGTCGACCCAGACGGCGGAATAGCCGCCCTCGCCCCACGACGACGGGGCTGGCTCGCACAGCGCATTGACGGGGAAGTCGTTCAGGTAGCCAGTCGCCGTGTTCAAGCGTATGCCGTCCTGCGCCCCACCCGCATCGACGCTGGAAGCGCTTTCTGGCTGCGCGGGATCGACATCGTGCACCAAGCCGCAGAGCCGTCGCAGGACCCCACGCAAAAACAGCGGTCCTTCAAACCACCAGTGGCCAAATAGCTCGGCATCGTAGGGCGAAACCAAGATCGGCCGACGCTCCATCCGCTTGGCCAGCGCTGCAAGCTGCTGCCGACGCTTGCGCACAAAATCCCGGGCATGCTCGTCTGCGCGGGCCTGCGCCAGATCGGGGTCGTACAGCTCTTTATCGGCCAAATCGACACGCGGCCCGGTGACTCGGTGATATTTGTATCCGGTATTTACGCGAATACCATCCGGATGAATATAAGGCGCTATTTCAGAAAGCGGACGGTCAAATCCGATATCGCGATAAAAATCACGATAGACGCCGTCGGCTGGATAGCCCTCGGTCGCCGACCAGACGGATCGCGACGATTCCAGATCGCGGGCGAACGCCGCCACGCCGGCGGGCGTGAAGATCGGCGCATGCAGCCCCAAAGGAGGCCGCGGACGCGCATACAAAAGGCCGTGCGCGTCGGTGAAGAAGTAACGCAGGTCGTGCTCGGCCAGCAGCGCATCGACGCCGTCGGCATAGCCACACTCGGGCAGCCACAGGCCACGCGGATAGCGACCAAACCAGCCACGATAGGCCCGGATGGCCACCGCGATCTGCGCCCGCCGCGCCGCTGGCTCGCGAATCACCGGCAGGTAGCCATGGGTGGCGCAGGTCGTGATGATGTCCAGGCAGCCGGCCTCTTGCAGCACGCCCAAGGCGCCCAAGACATCGCCGTCGATCTCGCGGAATAGCTGCGCCAGGCGACGGAAGCGATCGACATAGAACCGCGCCAGCTTGTGAACCGCGGGATCGCCGACGCTGCGCGCGACCTCTTGGTCACCCAGCCGCAGCAGGCGTTCGCTGTAGGCGCGATAGCGCGAAAGCAAAAGCGGATCGCGCAGCATCGTGCACAGCGGAGGCGACAGCGACAGCGTCAGTCGCAGAGGACGCGTCCCAGGCTTCTGGCTTGTGCGCTGCACTTCGCCGTGGACGTCGCGCAGGACTTCCAGAAGCGGCAGGTACGTCGCCGTCAGCGCCTCGTACAGCCAGTTTTCTTCCAGGTGATAGGCGTGCTCGGGATGACGCACGAAGGGAAGGTGCGCGTGCAGCACCAGCGCCAAGTCGCCGCCCGACGCTGCACCCGCCCCGGTCTCTGCTGCATCTGGCGTTCGCGTGGTGGGCATCAGGGCTCTCGCTGGCGGGGCGGACCCGCCGCACTGGGGCTGGACGCGGGGGAAGCGGTCGTGGCTTGCGATCGTACAAGCTCGCTTGAGCCACCGCGTCGAAGCTCAGCCGCCACTTCGTCAGCCAGGCGGTCCTGATCTTTGGCTGCGGATTCTGGCCCGCGGGCAGGCACGATGCGTTCGCGATGCGACTGGCTGGCCGACACAATGCGTTCGCGTTGCTTGCCATCGCTGCGAGCCGGCAAGACATGCAGCCACTCGATCGAGGTCTC
>JAYRFD010001335.1:0-7558 GCA_041908565.1 Polyangia bacterium
ACCCCCAGGATTGATACTGATCAACCCCCTGGGCCATGCCAATGAACCCCCTGCTCCATGGCGATCACCCCCAGGATTGATACTGATCAACCCCCTGGGCCATGCCAAGCAAGGGCCTGTCGGATGGGGGACAAGGCCCTGGCGAGGCCCTCTGGATGGGCATGGTCGATGGGGTACAAGGGCCTGCGGCATGGGGTACATAGGCATGCCGGATGGGGTACAAGGGCATGGTCGATGGGGTACAAGGGCCTCGACAGGCCCTCTGAATTGGCATCCTCAGGGGGTACATAGGCCTGCGGCATGGGGTACATAGGCATGCCGGATGGGGTAGATGGGCCTGCGGCATGGGGTACATAGGCATGCCGGATGGGGTAGATGGGCCTGCGGCATGGGGGGCCTGGGCCTGGGCCAAGGCCATCGTGACCCAACGAAGCGTGTGTGATGGCTACAGACGGAGGAGGGGAGAGTGAGGCGGGGTGGGCAGAGTCGGCCCGAGCCCTGGGCGGACGGTGTGGGGACTAGGCCTTCTTCTTGGCCAGGTGGCGACGGCGACGGGCCGAGCGGCTGATGGCGGTGCGGTTACCACCAGCGGCGCCGATGCGACGCTTGCGGGCAGCGCGGACATGCTTGACGTGGGCGCGGGCGCGGGTCTTGAGCTTTCGTTTGCAGCGAGCCATCTGTTTTCTCCGATCTATCTGTCTATCGATGCGTGTGGGTGCGGGTGTAGGGGGTGTGGGTGTCGATGCTGGGGGTCGACTCAGCCGGTCGCAGCCTGACGGAGACATCCACTTGATCCGACCTGGGGCCGGTCGACGTCCAAATCCCGGTCCAAGTCCAAGTCCAAGTCCAAGTTGCCCAGCAGTTGCCGGGGGATGTTCGACCCATAGGCTGGCCACTATACAGAATTCGGACGCGCGGTAGGCAGGCACTATTTGATACACTGAAGTGGGCCTCTCTACATGAGCAAACTCCCTCCTCCCCCTAGGAAGCCTCCTGCGCGTAACGAGACCTGCCCGCTGTGCGGAGTCAGCTATGACCCAGCGGCTGGACATCAATGCGAGGACGCCGCAAGCGCTGAGCCAGAGCTGGAACCCGATCCGGAACCGATTCCCGAGACGGCTCCCGTTCAGAAGATCGCGCCCGAGCCAGCCAAGAGCAAGAAGGAAGAACTGGCGGTCCCTGCCGTCGGTGAAGTCCTGGCGGATCGCTATGAGATCCTGCAAGAGCTAAGCCGCGGCGGCATGGGCGTTGTGTACAAGGCGCGCCATCGCGTCTTGAACAACGTGGTGGCCATGAAGCTGCTTCTGAAGCCGGGCAGCGAGATCGATCAGCGACGCTTCCTGCAAGAAGCGCAGCTGGCGTCCAAAGTGGCGCACCCCAACACCGTGTACATCTCGGACTTTGGCGTCCTGCCCGACGGGCGGCCGTTCCTGGTCATGGAGTACATGGAGGGCCCGGTGCTGTCTTCGCTGCTAAAGAAGCAGCCGAAGCGACAGCTGGATATTTTGCGCGCCTGCCGCATCGCCATCCAGATCGCGCAAGGAATGCAGACGGTGCACGACAAGGGCATCGTCCACCGCGATCTGAAGCCCGACAACATCTTCATCCTGGAACACGGCGGCAAAGACACCGAAAAAGACTTCGTCAAGATCGTCGACTTCGGCATTGCCAAGGACACCAGCGGCGTCGCAGCCGTTGGCATGCCGCCGGAACTGGAAGCCGCCTTGCAGAAGGCGCGCGACAAGCAGCAGGCGGGCGCAGCGTCGTCCCGATCGATGGACGACAGCAACCGATCGTCAACTGGGGCAGGGACCGGGACGGGCACCAGCAACACGTCGAACACGTCCAGCCGGACCAGCAACTTGACGCAGGCCGGGGCTTCGGTCGGGACGCCGCGTTACATGGCGCCCGAGCAGGTCGACGGCAAGAACGTCGGGCCGAACACCGACCAGTACGCGCTGGGCTGCATCCTGTATCAGATGATCGGCGGCAAGACGCCGTTTGATGCCGAAGGATCGATGGGCATCTTGGCGGCGCACTTGGTCGAAAAGCCGCAGCCGCTGCGCGAACGCTACCCGCAGCTGAACGTGCCCGAATCGCTGGATGCGGTCATCCTGCGCATGCTGGCCAAAAAGCCGCAGGAGCGCTTCGCATCGATGAAGGATGCGGCGGCGGCGCTTGAGCACGAAGTCGAAGTGCTCAGCCTGCAGCGCGGCGACAAGGTAGTGATGTCGTCGGGCCTGGCCGCCCTTCTGGGCGGGCGCAAGGGCACGCACGTCATCATCCGCGGTCGCAAGATCCCGCTGCGCGGCGTGATCGCCGGCGGCATCGGCGTGCTGGCGATCCTGATGGTCGGCAGCTTCCTTCTTTATCGCTATGTGCTGACCGAGCCGACCAACCTAGAGCCCGGTGAGCTGCGCGCGCTGGAAGAACGGGCGCGGCAAGTGATGCTGGAAGAGCTGCGATCCGGTCCGCCCGAGCTTCGCCTGGTGGCGATGAGCGGCCTGGCCCAGACCCGCGATCCAAGGTATCGCGAAGGGCTGGAGGCGCTGTTGAAAGATCCGTCGCCGACCACGCAGGCGCAGGCGGCGGACTCGCTGGGGCAGCTGGGCACGCGCGAATCGGTGCCCGTGCTGATGGATCTGATGAAGAGCAGCCGATCGGTGCCGGTGCAGCTGGCATCGGCGCAGGCCCTGGTCGCCCTGGGCGATGAAGAAGGCCAGAAGCTTCTGGAAGGCGAGCTGGAGTCGAAGTCGGAACAGACGCGCCTGCGCGCCGCGTCGCTTCTGTGTGAGCGCGGCCATCCCAAAGCGCTGGAGATCATCTCGAAGGTCATCGAGGAAAAGCGCGTCTCGGATGCGGTCGCGCTGAACCTTTTGACCTGTCTTTCGCATGCCGGCGATGACAACGCGCGGCAGAAGCTGCGCGGCCAGCTGATCAAGGCGCCGACCCCCGATGCCCAGCTTCTGGCAGCGGCCAAGCTGGCCCAGCTGGGTCAGGAAGACGGTCGCGCGTTCTTGCGTGAAAAGCTGCGCAAGCCGGGTCCCGAACAGCTGGTGGCCGCGCGCTTCTTGGCGGCTCCCGATGAACCGGGCGTGTCCGATCTGTTCCGGCAGGTGCTGCGCGAGCGCGGCTCGGTTCCGTCGGCCAAGCAGCTGTCGGTCGAAGGCCTGGGCCTGTCGGGACGCCTGCTGGATGCGCGGCTTCTGGGCAAGCAGCTGGACAGCGCCAAGGATCCAACGCTGAAGCTGGGCGCTGCGACCTCGATCGTGTTGATCGCGCGCAGTGCCCCCAGCGCGATGTCGGATGACAGCATGCGCTGGGCCCGCGGTGCCTTGAACGACAGCAAGTGGGCCATTCGCGAGGCCGCCGTGGAAGTCATCGGCGACTCGACGGCGGAAGACGCCGTTCCGCTTCTGGCCAAGCTGTTGACCGATGCCCATGCGATGGTGCGTCAGACCGCGGCGCGCGCCCTGGGACGACGCAAGGAAGACGCGGCGGTTTCCGCGCTGCGCACCGGCTTGAAGGACGGCGAAGCAGCGGTTCGTCAAGAAGCGCTGCGGTCCTTGTTGAAGCTGAGCAAGAGCCAGTCGCAAGGCGTGCGCAAGAAGCTGGCCGAAGATGCCAACGCGATGGTGCAAGAGACCATCAGCGGTGGATCGGACTCGGAAAAAGCGCTGGCTCGATCGCTGCTGTTGGGACTGGGTGACAAGTCGCAGCTGGATGGCCTGCGCGAGCTGGCCAAAAACGGCAGCGCCGATGTGCGCCAGCTGGTCGTCGACAACCTGGGCGGGCAGAGCGATGTCATGGTCTCGCTGCTGGCCGACCCGAACTTTGCGGTGCGCTTTGGTGCCGCCAAGCAGCTGGCGGAAGCGGGCGACAAGCGGGCGATCCCGGTCTTGCGCGAAGCGCTGGAAAAGAAGGGACCGGAAGCGCTGCAGGCGCTGGTTCTGTTGCGCAAGCTGGGTGAAAAGGCCGAGCTGCCAAACGGCCTGGTGGCCGCCGTGACGTCGGGTCCGCTGGCGCAGCGCCTGGCCGCGGCCGAGACCGCGGCGCGCTTGTCCACCGACTTGGCGTTGCTGCTGCTGCGCCCCTTGAGCCACGACGTCGAGGCGCAGGTGCGTCGCCTGGTGGCGGGTTCGGCCGCAGAACTGCCCGCGGGCCCGGATGGCCCTGCCGGTGTGCCGATCTTGCGTGTGCTGGCGGCCGATCCGGATCCGGCGGTGCGCGCGCGCGCGGCGGCTCTGTTGGTTCAGCTGCTGCCGCTGGCTGCCCGGGTTGAAGAAGGAACGATGACCAAGGCGCAAGCGGCGGAACAAGAGAAGGCCGCGGCCGAGCAGCACAGCCGCGAAGCCAAGAGCAACGAGACGCAGGAGCCGCTGAAGCTGGCGCCGGCTCCACCGACTGCGGCCACTGCACCGCCGGATATGGCGGGGGCCGACGAAGACGACGCGCCCGAGCCCGATGTGGCCAAGGGCAGCGGCTTCATTCTTTTCCAGGGACCGCCCGGGGTCGAAGTCGCCTTGGATCGCGGACGCTGGGGCAAGCTTCCGACGGAGCCGGTCAAGGTATCCGCCGGCAAGCACACGGTCCTGGCGCTGTCCGGCATCCAGAAGGTGGTGGTCAAGGATCAGGAAACGCTGACCGTGCAGGTGTCGGAATCGCAGGTTGAAAAGCTGGCGGCGGCGGGCCTGGATGCGCTGGGTAAGAAGGATCTGAAGAAGGCGCAGAAGCTTTTGGAAAAGGCCACCGCGCTGTGCAGCAAAGAGAAGAAGCTGGTGGCTCGCTGCAACGAGCTTCTGGTCGAGATCTTCTACTCGCTGGGACAGCTGTACCAAGAACAGGACAAGCTGCCGCAGGCCATGAATTCCTACCAGCAGGTGGTTGAGCTGGGCAGCGCCGTCAAGGGACGGACCGATCGCGTGGCGGCGGCGCAGCGGGCGATGAAGGAACTGGCGCCCAGCCTGGGCCGCGTCATCTTCCCGAAGAAGACCAAAAAGTCGTGTCAGGAGGTGACGCTGTACACCCTGCCTGGCACCCATCAAATCGAGGTCGATGGCGAGACGCAGACCGTCAAGGTCCGCGGCCAAGAGACCGTGCGTTTGGGCTCGTGCCCGTAGCGGCAAAGAAGAGGGCCATGATGAGCAGGCGTGCACTTCGTTTTGTTGCGCGGAAGCGCTGGATCGCGCTCTTGGTGCTGGCCACGCTGTCGCTAACTGCGACAGCGGATGCGCGCCGGCATCGATCGAAGAAAGACAAAGAAGAGGCCAGCGAAAAGGACGCCGACAGCGGCAAGTCCGGGGCGGCAAGCGGCGCCGCTGCGCCGGCTGCGGGGGATGCCAAAGACGGCAAGGATGCGGCCGCTCCGGCGGCTGCGCTGCCGACCTTGCCCGCGCAGCAGAGCGACTTTCCTGCCGCGATCAAGAAGGCAGAAGACAGCTACCGCCAGACGCCAGGACCCGACCTGCTGCTGCTGCTGGGCATGCTGGCCGATGGGCAAGGCAAGCTGCTGGAAGCGCAGGACTTCATGCGTCGTTATCTGGCCGATCCGCTGGTCGATGCCAGTGCTCCCGGACGCGCCGAGGCCGAGCGAGTCATGGCCAAGGAGCGTCCAGCCAGTGGCGAAGTGCAGATCATCGCCGACCAAAACGGCATGGTGGTGATGGACGGTCGCTTGGTCGGCTCGCTGCCGCTGTCGGCGCCGCTTTTGGTGTCGCCGGGCAAGCACGCCGTGGCGCTTGAGCTGCGCGATCGCACGATGAAGGGGCAGCTAAAGGCCGTGGAAGGCCGCGGTATGGAGATGAACTTCAGCCGCGCCAACGGGGCCGTGGTGGTGACGCTGCCGACGGCCGTGATTGTGCTGCCGCGCTTTTCAGGGCCCGCCCCTTCGCAGGAAGTGCAGCGCAAGTTCGTGCAGGCGGCTGAGCTGGGCGTGACGCAGGCTCGCTTGGCTGTGTTCAACAAAGACGTCGCGCTGAAGAAAGCGGAAAAGGCGGCGGACTGCTTGGATACCGTCGACTGCCAAGCGCAGCTGGCCGGTGCCAATGACGTCGACTATGTGCTGGTGGTCAATGTCGATCACACGATGCCGGTGCAGCCGCCGGCGCCACCGCCCGCCAAGCCCGGGGGCCCGCAGCCGCCCCCGCCGCCGCCGATCGGAAAAGAGAGCTGGGCCATGCGGCTGTCGCTGGTCGATGCCGACACGGTGGATGTGGCCGCGGCTTCTGAGCCGCCATGCCCTGGCTGTGTCGGCGATGGGCTGGTCGCCTTGGTCACCGAACAGGTCCGCAACATGGTCAAAGAAGCGCAGGCCAAGCCGCGTGGATCCTGGTCGATCACGTCGGAACCTCCGGGAGCGGCGGTGCGCGTGGGCAACCGGGTAATCGGCAAGACGCCGATCAACCGCCCGGCGTTTGCCGGCAGCTTCGAACTGATCTTTGAAAAGCCGCAGTTCAAGACCGAGAAGCAAGAAGTGCAAGTTCAGGCGGGCCAGAAAGCGACCGTTGCGGTCACGCTGTCACCGGCTGTCGTCGAAGTGGCCCCGAAGCCGGCCGTGGCTGAAAAGCCGGCGGCACCCGCATCGAAGCGTCCGGTGTGGCGCATCGTCACGGGCAGCTTGCTGGCGGCGCTCGGCGTCGGCATGGTCGGCTTCGGCATCTCGGCGCTGTCGGTCAACGGGCAGTGCGTGCTGCCGGCGATGGCTCCAGCGACCAAGTGTTTCGATCGGTTTACGACGGGTACCGTGGGCGGTGCCTTGGTCGGTGTCGGAGCGGCTGCCGTCGTCGGTGGCGTGCTGATGATCGCCATCCCCGACCTGGGCAAGAAGTCGACGGCTGGCAAGTCGGCCTCGGCCTCCGCGCAGGCGCCGTTTGGCACCAAGCCTCTGTTTGGCTCGGCTGGATCCGGCTGGGGCCTGTCCTTTGGTCAGTGATTGGGAGCCTCTCATGCAGTACAAATCCATCCCTCGTTTCGCCTTCGCCGCGCTGTCCTTTTTGGGCGTGTCCCAGGTCAGCTGCGACCAGCTTTGGGGCTACTACTCGGTTGGCGACCCTGAAAACTGCGTTCGCCTGCCGAACATCTGCCAAAGCGATGAGTTCTGCAATCGCTCGACGCAGGCTTGCGAGAAGTACATCCTGACCATGTACCCGCGTGAGGATGTGCTGGTTCCACCGACGGCACCTGCCAGCTTCATCTCGCCGGGCGGCAAGGCGCCTGGGCTGACGCATCCCCGCGACACCGCCTATTCCCTGGGGGCTCCCGTGCAGTCGCTGCCGACGGCTACGCCGCAGCCGACGATCTACTGGACGGTGGACGGATCGACGCCAATCCCTGGCGATCCCATGACGTTTTCGAGCCCTTCGCCAGCGCCGCTAGGCCGCGTGCCCGGAGGCACGACGATCAAGTGGGTGTCGGTCTATGGCGGCGACTTCGCGCAGGAAGCGGTGCGCAGCTTTGCCGTCGGAACAGATACGACTGCGACGACCAATGCGGGCTTCATCATGGAAAACGCCAGCATCTTTGGCGCCAACGGACCCACGGCCGTGGTGCCGCGAGCGGG
>JAYRFD010001336.1:0-2173 GCA_041908565.1 Polyangia bacterium
CATGATCGAGGTAGAGGGACTCACGAAGTACTACGGTGGCAAGCGCGCCATCCACGACCTCAACTTCCGCATCGAAAAAGGGGAAGTGGTCGGCTTTTTGGGGCTCAACGGTGCGGGGAAAACGACGACGCTGCGCATCTTGGCGTGTCTGATCCTGCCCTCGTCGGGGAGCGTGCGCATCGACGGCCTGGAAGCCGGCGAAAGCGCGCACGAGATCCGCAAGCTGTTGGGCTTCTTGCCTGATACGCCGCCTCTATATGACGAGATGGCGGTCGGCGATTACCTGCGCTTCGTCGCAGAGCTAAAGGACGTGGCCCCGCGCGATGTCGCCCGCCGCGTCGGCGAAGCGCTGGAGCTATGCGGCCTGACCCATGTGCGTCAGGACCCCATCTCGACGCTGTCGCACGGCTACCGGCAGCGCGCCGGCATCGCTCAGGCCATCGTGCACAAGCCGTCGCTTCTGATCTTGGACGAGCCGACATCGGGTCTGGACCCCGTGCAGATCGGCGAAATGCGCGAGCTAATCCGTCGCCTGGCCGGTGAGCACACCATCCTGCTTTCCAGCCACATCCTGACGGAGATCAGCCAGACCTGCGATCGCCTGCTGGTCATCCACGAAGGCCACATCACCGCCGACGGCACCGAAGAATCGATCCGCAAGCGCGTGGCCAGCGTCGGTGCGGACGAAGGCATCATCGAAGTCGAGCTGGAAGGGCAGGGCGGCGACCCCGGCCCGACGGCCAAGGCCCAGTGCGAAAAGGTCGCTGGGGTCATGGCGGCTCGCATCGTGCGCAGCGAAGGTCGTCGCATCAGCCTGGAAGTCGAAGCCAAGGGCGATCAGCGCGCTGCCGTGGCGCGGGCCCTGGTCGAAAACGGCTACGACCTTCTGCGGCTGGACCGTCGCTCGCTGGCGCTGGAGTCGATCTTCCAGCGCTTGGTTCATCCGGCGCCGCCCCCTGGCGGACCCATCTCTGCATAAATCGGGAGGAATGCTGTGAAACCCGTTTGGCTCATTTACCGTCGCGAGATGGGCGCATATCTGCGCTCGCCGCTGGGCTACATCGTGATCGCAGTGGTGCTGCTGATCGATGGCCTGCTGTTCAACGCCTTCGCCTTGGGCAGCGATACCGCGCGCAAGTCGTCGGAAGTGCTCAAGCAGTTCTTCTATTACTCGTCGGGCACGACCATGGTGGCCAGCCTGTTCCTGTCGATGCGCCTGCTGGCCGAAGAGCGCGCGCAGGGCACGCTGAACCTGCTGTTCGGGTCGCCGGTACGCGACTACCAGATCGTGCTGGGCAAGTACCTGTCGGCTCTGACCTTCCTGGGCGGCCTGACGCTGCTGACGATCTACATGCCGGCCTTGATCGCCGTGCACGGCAAGATCACCTTCGGCCAGATCGCCGCTGGCTACCTGGGCCTGCTGCTGCTGGGCTCTGCCGGTCTGAGCATCGGCATCTTCGGTTCAGCCCTGACCAAGAGCCAGCTGATCGCGATCATCGCCAGCGCCGCCATCCTGGTCGGCTTGATCTTGAGCTGGCTGATGGCCCTGATCACCGACCGACCGATCAACGAGCTTTTCACCTGGCTGTCGATCCACAACAAGCACTTCCAGCCGTTCATGACGGGCCTGATCAACACGCAGGACGTCGTGTTCTATGGATCGCTGACCTATTTCTTCCTGTTCCTGGCGACGCGCGTTCTGGAAGCGCGACGCTGGAGCGACTAGTCCCGTCCGTCCCATGGAACGAGGGTGCAAATGAGTGCAAACACCAAGAATCCAAGCCGGCCCGGCCAGACAGGCCGATCCGGACCCGCGGCGGGCGGCAAGATCCAGCTTTCCGCGTGGCCGACGCTGCTGTTCTTCGCCGGCCTTCTGCTGATCTTCTTTTCTGAACGCGTGCTGACCAGCGACGGCGCGCAGCGGGCCGTTGACCTGCTGGGCTTCGCGCTGATGACCGGCATGCTGCTGACGCTGTTCGGTCGGCGTGGGGCGGCGCAAGACCCCGACGAACGGCAGTCGTACAGCTGGATGGTCATCGATGCCTGCCTGGTCATGCTGGGCGCTGCCATCTATCTGCTGTTCGCCGCCAAGGCGCCGGGTGTCACCGAAAAGCTAAGCGGCCTGTTCGGCAAGAAGTTCGAGAGCGCCAAGGATGTCGCGACGGTGCTGTGG
>JAYRFD010001337.1:0-7548 GCA_041908565.1 Polyangia bacterium
CGGTCGATCGGGCAGTCGGCGTGGGCCGGGCTCTCCCCCCGTCGCCCTCGCTGGTTCACCTGCTCTACGGCGTCGCAGGCTTCTGCAGCGTGCAGCCCGGCTGGTTCAGATCGATGCTGCCGTCATCTTTGACACAAGCGTAGATGTGATGAAGCTGCTGGCCGTAGCTGGCGCCCTTTTCAAAGCTGACATTGCCCATGCTGTCGACTTCGCAGGGGTTGTTGACGGTGCAGCGGCCGCCGCTTTCGTTGCCGGTGTTGTTGATGCCGATGACCTCGTACGAATCGACGCTGATGATCGGCGAACCCGACGTGCCACCGATGACTTCACAGCCCGGATTCTTGTAACGGATCGAGTCTTTCCAGATCCAGCTGCCTTCGCGTAGCTCGGGTACGAAGCGATCGATCGAGCACGAGTAGATGCGGCGCCAGAAGCCCGACGGAATGCGGATGGCGGTGCCCGCAGTCGGATGACGGTCGGTGATGTTCAGCGGAGCCACGCGATAGCGCGCCGCGATCTGCGCATAGGTCGACGTCAGCTTGTACAGCGCCATATCAGTGCCGGTCATCGTCGCGTACATCAGCTGCGACGCGCGCAGCGTGCCCAGCGATCCCGATCCACTGGATGGCAGCAGGTTGAACGTTCGCGTCGATGCTTCGCCGACCCGCGCATCGCCCGGCTTGATAAATCCGCCGCCCACGCAGTGACCATTGGTCAACACCATCGCGTTGTCCGATGTCTTGGACGACTTGAAGCGCACCAGCGATCCCGAACAGTTCGACAGCGCGACAATGGCGGTGAAGTCGACCGAGGCCGCATACAGCTCTTCCCACGTTGGCGGATTGCGCAGCGCTTGTTCTTCCGCTTCGAGCAGCTCTTCTTCCGTTCCCACCGGCAGGGCCAGCGCCTGCGCCGAAAGACCCAGCGTCATCACCGACGCAATCACGACCGCAGTCAGACGTCGCATTCCAGTTCGCAGCTTGAACATCGTTGGTTCCTCCTGGCATCGCAAAGGGGATGCACGGGCCGGACTCTACCCAGGGATTCGACTGGAAACGATTTGGGGATTCTGTCGCCAGCGCGGGGACTTGTCTTCCCAGTGCGTTCTCTGTCGCCGCTGCGCACGCGGCGAGCGCCCACCGGGGCTCGGGTCGCCAGCCCGCGCGCCGTCTTGCCGGGTTAGCGGGCGGATGACAGATCAGCGGCAGGTGGAGGGCAGACAGGTCGCGCTGCGCTCGCGCTGAGATCACGTCGAGGTCACGCCATGATCACGCGATGGCCGCGCCATGATCACGTCGAAGTCGCTTCGTGGTCGCGTGTGATCAGGACTTGATCACGGGCAGTCGTACTTTGACGTCCGTCGTACTTTGGCGGCGAAAGCGGAAGTCGCAGTGCGATCCGCCCTGGGCCAGCGTCTGGCTGCGCGCAAGACCCCAGGCAAATGCTTCGCTGCCCGCGATGTCGGCCAAACAGATGTAGGGCGCGAAGGCTTCGGCCCCAGCGCGAACCGCCAGATCGCGGATGGCGCAGCGTGTGTAGTTCACGCCGTACTCGAACTGTCCAGCCTCCCGCTCGACAAACGAAAAGACCCAGCCGCCCAGCGGGCTCTGCTGCGATCGACGGGCCAGCCAGCGCGACAGGCCCTGCATCAGCCCGCTGAACATGCCTTGCGCGGCCAGCCAGCGCTCGGGCCCTTTCGTATCGGCAAAGCGCTGGCGCGTGCAGGCATCGCAGAGTTCCCAGACGCGCTCGGCGGTCCAGCCGCGCTTGGACAGCTCAAGGTACAGCGCGATGTAGACAGCTCCCGACAGCGTGAACATGCGCATCTGCGGCGCGAACCAGCCCGGATCTTCGCCCTGCTGCAGCAGCTGCTGGAACTGCGTGCGGTGGGCTTCAAGCACGGCATCGGCGAACGCTGCATCTTGGCGCGCGATCAGCGCAGCTCGAAAGTAGGGCTGCCAGCGCTTGAGATCGGATAGGGCCAGGCGACGAATCGAATCCAGTGAGGGCATGGACCGCACCTTGTCTACAGTTTCGCACGCGCCTGTCATTTGGTGCGGACTTTGGTGCACGTCCAAGCCGTGCAAACAGACCGCAGCTAGCCGGCTTTGCGATCGGCCGGCGTTCCGTCGTTCAGCTTGCGCAGCACGTCATCGAGTCGAGCTTCTGGCAGCGAAACGCGCGTCGGCATGCCGCCGCCCAAGTCGAACAGCTTCACGAAGTCGTGCCCCGAATCAAACGCCGCAGCGACGACGATATAGCCAGCATGGCGAACCACCGCGACTTCGGCCAAGGCCTGGCCGGCCAGCAGCAGATCGGTCTTGTCGAACGGAGCGCGTGCATGTCTTTCCGCATCGACGTACATCACGCGACCGCGCGGCTCGTACAGCGCAGAAAGGCGCGTGGTCTCGTGCGTCATCGCTTCAAACTCGGCGGCGGCTTCGGCAATCACCGCCGCGTGTTCGTCGTTGGGTGCGCCGGCCGCCAAGTGACGCACGATGCGATGCTTCAGCGCATCATCGCGAAAGCGAGCCCGCAGCGCATGATCGATCTGCATGGCGCGCCGCGAAGGCGTCCCGGTCCGCGTATCGATCGCGCGCGCGTCTTCGTCGGCGCCGGGATAGATCTCATGACCGCCGCGCAGCCACTTGGCCGCTGCGTACAAGCCATCCAGATCCAGGTGACACAGGATGCTGCCGATCGGTCCGACGGCTGCGACCAAGGTCGGCGTGATCATCTCGGGACAAGCGCCGTGCTGGGCTTTGGTGGCCAAGACGAAGCGCGCATCGTGGCGATAGTCGGCATGGCGTTCGTGGTCGTGGTGATCGACCCAGGCGGCCAAGCGACTGCCCAAGCCATCGATCAGCGGCTTGGTGATCTCGGCAAACGAGGTCCCCATGCCGTCGGCCGCAAAGGCGACATCCAGCACGACGACGCGGCCTGGCAGGCGGCTCGCTCGCGGTAGCTGACGTGGCGACGTGAAGAAGATCTCGGCGTGCAAGGATCCGCCCAAGTGTGCAGCGCTCATCGCCGCCAACCTATCATCTTCCCGCGACGGAGGGCCGCAGAAGTGAGTGGTGCCGCACAGATGCAGCCGGCGTCGAAACTTCGATGCCCAGCCACGTCAAACAGGGCTACTATCAGACCAACAGGTCGGACGAACGAACACATCTAGCAATAGAGGTTTTCAAATGAAGACTACGCAGCTTCTTGGCATGGGCGTACTGCTCGGCACCGTCGGATGGTCCGCGATGGCCGCGGCGCAGGGTGCTCCCTCGGTTGGCACGGCTCCGGTCATGCCGGCTCCGCCTGCGGTGACCGCGCAGACTCCCCCGCAGCCCGTCGGTCCGGTCTATCAAGTGCAGCCCGGGCAGACTGTGTATGTGCAGCCTCCGGCCAATGGCCAGCCCGGTGCGCCGATCTATGTCCAGCCGGCGCAGCCCGTGCAGCCCGCTGCCCCGTACGCGCAGCCGTATGATCCAAACCAGCCGGTCTACACGCAGCCTGGACAGCAGCCGGTCTACGTCGCGCCACCGCCGATGGCACCGCTGCCGCGTCAGGTCGTGCGCTATGACCTGCAGCCACGCTACGGCTTGATCATCGGTGGCGCGGTGATGCTGGGCGTTAGCTGGCTGATCCACAGCGGCACCGCTGCAATCGCCGAAGCCGTCTACACGGCGACGGAGTACCCGGTGCGGACGATGTGGACCAACTACATCCCGGTCCTGGGTCCGTGGCTGACCATGACCACGCTGCCGAACGACGCCGCGCGCGGCTTGTCGATGACTGGCCTGGCGTTTTCCGGCTTGGTGCAGGGCACGGGCCTGGCGCTTCTGATCGTCGGTGCGGCCAGCCGGCAGCGCGTGCCGGTTTATGCCTGGAACTCGCGCATCCAGCTGACTCCGTCGATCGGCCCGACTGGCACGGGCCTGGCACTTTCTGGGAACTTCTAGCTCTCTCCGCTCTCTAAGCCCTTCACAGGTGGCCGGTCGCCACCGCACAATTTCACAATCGGCTGATCCATCGCTGCAGCGCGTCTGGCGTCCTGCGCACTTCTGCGCGCGTGGCCACCTTCGTTCTGCAGCGAGCGTTCATCCATCCAAAACCCCTGGTTTCGAGGGATCGCATGTCATTTGTCCCGTGGAAGTCGACACGCTTGGCGCTGGCCTTGCTGTCGCTTGGTGTTGCCTTTTCCGTCGGAGTTGCATCGGGCCGGGTCGTCCGCAAGCGGCCCAAGGGCATGCAAGAGTCGAAGTTCTTTCGCGTCGACATGGACGCGCGCAAGGCGGTCGCGGCCAGCGATCGCGTGGCGGCCGCGCTGAAGCTGGACTTCACGTCCGTCACCGTGGACCAGCCGCAGTACTGGCCCAATGAAAAGGTCTACTTGCGCGTGCTGTCCTTGGGGCGCGAAGGGGCGGAATGGACAGGCAAGCTGACCAAGCGCGACAGCCAGGCCCGCGATCTGAAGGGCACGCTGGACAAAAATGGCGTCGCGGTGCTTGAGGTCCTAGATGGCGATCAGTCCGCGCTAGAGCTTGGCGAGTATCGGATCGATGTTCAGATCGCCGGCGGCAAGGCCAAAGGCGCCGCGACCTTTGCCGTGGTGCAGGGCTCGCTCGGCTCTGTTTCGTTTGCGCATGAGTTCCGCAAGCTGACCAAGCCCGACGAGCTTGAGACGCTGCCGGCTGGCTGGTTCTTGGGAAACGCGGCCGGCGCCGGCATGCGCTGGGGCAATGGCCTGAACTTCAAGAACGAGCTACGCGTCTCGAACCGCCCGTTCTCTGGGGAGGTCGAGGTCCACAGTCGCTGCATGCTGCCCGGCTGCAACGGCACGTTCGCGGGTCCTTCGCAGCGCATCAAAGCGGAAGGCGGCAAGCTGGCCGGCACGCTGAATGTCGGCGGCCACTCGGGTCCTTTCCAGATCGAAGTGGTCACACCGCGCGGCAGCTTGCGTCATCAGTTCGAAGGCTCGTCACATGTCGAGCGCGAGATGTTGGCGATGTCCGGCAACGTGTCCTTCGCGCACCGCGTCAGCGTGGCGCCGTATGAAAACACGGTGCAGGTGCCGGGGCGCGATCTGTTCATCGAATCAAAGAAGAGCCACGACGATCCATTTACCGTCGAGACCATCCTGCCCAAGAACGGCAAGCTGCAGATCACGGTCAATGCGCTGCTCAAGAGCGCAGTCTTGATCGCGCACCAGCCCAAGCCCGATGGCAGCTTCGAGTCGCGCCCGATACAGCTGCCGTCCGATCTGCCCGCGCGCAAGCTGCTGGAAGTCGACATCAAGGCGCCGTACACGCTGGTCACGATCGGTGGCTTCATCAACGACGAATTCAAGGAAGGCTGGGCGGTTGGCTTTGCGCCGTCGGGTCTGAAGCTGGCGATTGAAGCACCCGCCGAAGGCCGGCCGTTTGCGTCGCTGCCCGTCACGCTGAAAGCCCGCGACTTGGGTGATCGACCGGCTCAGGTGTCCGCCGTGATCGAGGTCTATGACAACCGCGTGCCGGCCCGCGCTCCGTCGACTGCGCTGGCCAGTGCGCTGGGTGACTCGCTGCGCAATGCGTCCCGATCGGTCGCAAGCTGGACCGACAACACCGGCATGATCGAGGAATACATCGAAGATCCTCCGCCTCGTCCGGTGCGCATCACGCCCGCCAAGAAGAACAAGTCGGCCCAAGAAAAGGACTCCTTGTTCGGCGATGATGCACCGTCGAAGCCCGGTCCTGCCGCATCGTATGGCATTGGAAGTCTGGGGCTGGTGGGACGCGGCAGTGGCGGTGGTGGAATGGGCTACGGCGCGATCGGCGCGGCACCTGCGCCCACGGTTCGCATGGCCGCCCCGATGGTGGCCGGTCGCGCCAGCATGAGCCGCCGTGCAGGCGGTGGTGGCGGGGACGGTTCGCCATCTGGCGATGCCGAGCCAAGCGAAGAGATCCGCGAAGGCGATCGCAAGGTCGTGTTCTGCGGCGTGCTGACCACCGATGCCAGCGGTCAAGGCACCGTCAACGTAACGCTGCCGCCGCAGACTGGGCGCTTGGTGGTGCGCGTGATTGCCGTGCGCGGTCTGGACTATGCCACTTCGCAGTCGGCGCTGGATGTGAAGCGCGATGCCAGCGTGGAAGTGCGCGTGGCGCGCAGCTTCGTGCCGGGCGCCAAGCTGGTCGTTCCGATCGATACGCACAACGACACCAAGCAGCCGCTGACCTTGGTCGCTGATGGCATCGGCCTGAACGCGCCCTTCCAGCAGACGATTGCGCCGGGGCACGGCACGGTCGATCTGCCGCTGACCTTGTACAAGCCTGGGGATCTGATGGTGTCGCTGCGCGATGCCAATGGACAGCTGCGCGATCAGCGTCGCTTGCCGCTGCTGTCGCTGGGCGAACAGCCTGTGACCTACTCTCGACTGGTGTTCGGCGACGGCGGCAAGGTCGATGTCGCCGCCGGCGAGACCGTGCGCGTCTATCCCGGCGCCGGACCTCTTCTGCGCAGCGTGGTCATGAACGTCGTCACCACGACCGAGTCGTGGTTTGGTCATGCGGAAGCGCTGTCGGCGCGGGCCGCGGTGCGGGCTGTGCTGCTTGCCGCGATCAGCAAGCGCCTGATCGATGACGAGGGACTTGGCCACACCATCCGCACCGGCATCGACAAGGACATCCGCGATCTGGATGAAGCCTTCTGCGACAAGGCGGGGGAAGGACTGTGTCGGCCCTATCCCGGTGTGCCGCACAATCCGCTGTGGTCGGGCTGGGTGGGCCGCAACCTGCTTTCGACCGTCAAGGCGCTTGAGCAGGCCAACTCGACCGATGCGCGCGTGCGGCAAGCGCTGGCAACTTCGCAGGCGATGGTGGGTCGCATTCGCCAAGCGCTGCAGGCGCGGGCGTACAAGACCGATGCGGAAGCCGGCTTCGACAGCCAAGGCCAAGGCGTCATCCCCGTCGAGATCGATGGCCAAGTCGTCTATCGCGTGCTGACCGATGACGCGGTCACGCGCTTCGCAACCGAAAAGCTGCTGCCGCGCTTGGACTTGGATGCGCAAGACACCGAGATCGCATTTTCGAAGGCCTATGACACCTTCCGCTTCCTGCGCGCCTTTGAGCGCGTCGGCGGCCTGCAGTACCTGACCGAGATCGCCACCGCGCTGTATCAGAAGGGCGACCTGGCAAACTTCGCCAAGCTGTATCGCCAGGTGACGCGCGGCATGATCCTGTCGCAAGAGCCGGGACTGCTGCAGGGGCCGGCGCTGCTTGGCGGCGTGTACTCGACACCGATGGCGCTGGTGCGCTTGTTGGAACTGCAGCTTCTGATCGGCAGCCGCGCCAAAGCCACAGAGGCCGGTCAGATCCAGGGCGAAAGTGGCAGCCAGCCGCTGCGCTTTGAACAGGCCCTGCGCGGACCCAGCCGCATCAACCTGGCAGCGGGCGCGATTGCACGCATCGACCGCAAGGATGTCGTGCGCATGGAACCCACGCCGGGCCGCGTCTTTGGCCGTGTGCGCACCAGCAAGACCAGCGCCCAAGCGGGCGAAGAGCTTTCACTAAGCGTCGA
>JAYRFD010001338.1:0-3074 GCA_041908565.1 Polyangia bacterium
ACCAGACGACGCTGTCGTTCGCTGCAAGCGGCGCTCGGATTCACTGGAGCGTGGTGTGGGGACGATCGCGCTCCGAACTGGATGGAACGGGTCGCGAGTGGAACCTCGGCAACACCGCACGCCCTGCAGATCCTGCAGATAACGCAAGGCGCGCGGCACATCGCCCGCGAACAGCGCCTGTGCCGTGCCCGCCACATCGCCCAGCAGAGCGTCGGCCGGCGATCGATCGAAGCGCAGATCGAACAGCAGCGCATCGACGGTCTGGGTGGCCAGAACCTGGCGCGCCGCCGGTCCACTTTGGGCGTGCACGATCTCGAAGTCGGGCTGCAGCAGAGCCAGCGCGAAGTCGAGGTACTCGCGGCCATCTTCAATCACCAAGAGCTTAGGCATGTCGATCCCTTGTTCGGCCGTCCGCCGGTGAATCTACCGCCGCGACCGACCCCTCGCGCGATGCAGTTCGCCCCAACGCTTCGCCCAATACGTCGTTCGATTCGCCGACCAATGCGTCGTTCAATTCGTCCCTCGGTTCGTCGACCAATGCGTTCTTCGATTCGTCATTCGGTTCGCGGTTCGATTCGCGGTTCGATTCGTCATTCGGTTCGCGGTTGAGTTCGTCGTTCGGTTCGTCGACCAATGCGTTCTTCGGTTCGTCGTTCGGTTCGTCGTTCGGTTCGTCGTCTAGCAGGCGAAACAGACGCACGACCACGCACTTTCGATAGCCCGGCAGGCCGGCCTCGACCGTCAGCGAGCCGCCGTACACCTGCACGGTCATGCGCACCAGATCCAGGCCGCGCGGCCCCTGCGACTGGGCCGCTGTGCCACGCAGGCGATCTTCGGGAATCGAGCCCAACGCGCTGTCGTGCACGCGCAGCCGAACCAGCTCTTCCCCCGTCGGCAGAAGCTCGCTTAGCACATCGACCGCCAAGCGGCGCGGCGGTGGACTGTTCGCCAGCGCCCGCAGCGCATTGCGCAGCAGGTTGCGCAGCACCAACAGCATGTCCGTCTGGTACACCGCGACGACGATCCGCAGGTCGCCCTGCGGCGCCACAAGCTGCAGATCATCCAGCACCACATCGGCCACGGCGGCTTCGCTGCGCACCGCGGACAGCGCCTGCTGAAACAGATCGACCGAAAGCTCGGTGCGCTGCATGCGCGCAAGCAGCGTCGCCAGCTGCGCATCGAAGGATCGCAGCGTCGCTTCGGCCTCTGCCACCCGTCGCAGCGCCGATCGTTGGCCGCGCCGCACAGCCGGCTCGCAGCGCAGAAGCTGGGTGATGGCCTGCTGCGCCCGCGCAAAGCCCGGCTCACGCAGCAGCTGAGCCGGCGCGCAGCCCACGACGCGCGCCACGCGGCGCACGTGATCGTCCCAGGCGTCCCGCAGTCCCTTGCCGACGGCCCGCTCGCCATCGCGTTCGCCTTCGCGTTGGGCTTCGCCGTACAGCTGGCGTCCCAGAAAGCGCTGATCTTCGTCCGAAAGCGGAGCCGATCGCGCCTGCAGCTGGGTCGCGGTGCCGATGCGGTGCTTCAGAAGCTCGTGCCGCAGCGTGCCCAGGGCATAGGCCAGGGCCGGCTGCAGCTCGGGGTGCTGCTGCATGATCGCCGCCAGGCTTTGGCCGCGTCGGTTCAGGGCTTGGAACAGGCCGATCGCAAGCCCCGCGACCGAAAACGCGACAAGCAGCCCCACGCCCAGCTGGGTGAAGCGGAACCCACCCTGGGAAAGCGATGGATCGTCCGGCTGCGGAGCCCGGTCGCGTTCCAGCTGTTCCAGCTCCGCGCGCGCGGTCACCGCATCGGGCGAGGTCGGCAGGTGACGCAGGAAGCCGCGATAGAACTGCGCCGCGAGGTCGTCGTTTTCTTGCGCCCGCAGGGCCCGCGCCAGCGGCAGAAACAGCTGCGGATCCATCGGAGCCAGCGCCTTGCCACGACGCAGCGCCTCGCGCGCGCCGGGCTGGCCGGACTGCAGAAGCTGCAGCGCCTGTCGATACTGCGCCGCGGCCTGCGCCAAGCGCCGCTGCGCCTTTTGCCCCTGCGGACTGCCCGGATCCAGCCCCTGCCACTCGACAAAGCCTGCCGCCAGCTCTGGCCGACCGGCTGCCTGCTGCGCGCGCTGCCAGGCCTGTTCCGGCCCCGACCCCGCGTCGTGTCCACACTGCAGACAGACCGCAAGGATGCAGCCCAAAAGCAGCCGCGGAAGGCTGACGACCGCCGCTCGGCTGCCCCATCGCCCTGCCTGTCGGGCGCCGATTCGATCGCCGCATCGGCCAGCCCATCGGCTATCCAGCGGGGCGCCGCGTCGACCGTCCAGCCGGCGAACCCAGCCGGCGTCGTGTCGGCCATGCCGGCGAGCGCCGCGTCGGCCGGCCCATCGGCTATCCAGCGGGGCGTCGCGCCGGCCGTCCAGCCGATCGTCGAGTCGACGGTCGGATCGCGGCTGCCCGTTCCTGTGCTGATCGCGGCGCACACCGCATCCTATGCGACTGCGTGCGCAGCCGCCCGGGGGCCGCTTGCCTTTGCGGCCTTTCAGGCTTTCTTGCCCTGCACAGCGTCCTTGACTTGATCCAGCAGACCCTTGTCGCCGGCTCCGGCGGACGTGGCGGCCCCCGTCGCAGACTTCGCGTCGGGCTTGGCGTCGATCTTGGCGTCGATCTTGGCTTCGGGCTTGGCGTCCGTCTTGCCGCCGCCCTTGCCACCCACCGTGTCCTTGAGCTGATCCAAAAGGCCCTTGTCGCCGGCAGCCGTCGCGCCTTGGCTGGCGGCCTTGGCCGCATCGGAGACACCGGGCGTCCCTGCGGCCCCCGCGGCGGACTTGGCGACATCGCCCACCCCCGAAGCGGCAACCGAAGCGGCCCCCGAACCGCCAGCCGCAGCAGCGGCCCCAGCGGCCCCAGCCCCACCACCGGCGGCACCGGCCGCGGCAGCGGCGGCCGCGGGGTTTGCCCCCTGGCCCGCCCCGGCCCCAGCGCCCGCCCCAGCCCCAGCGGCCGCATCCCCCGCCGCCTGAGCCGAAGCCCCACCGCCCGGCACCTTGGGCAGTCCACCGGCTTCCAGCTTGCGAGCCA
The DNA here is from genome assembly GCA_041908565.1 of Polyangia bacterium. Classification (GTDB taxonomy): domain Bacteria; phylum Myxococcota_A; class Polyangia; order Palsa-1104; family JAEUJZ01; genus JAEUJZ01. Next base: position 3,060 of record JAYRFD010001338.1, read on the forward strand.
CCGCGTCGGGATTGG
>JAYRFD010001339.1:0-5540 GCA_041908565.1 Polyangia bacterium
AGTTGTGGGCGATCGCCAGCTGTTCGCGCAGCGCAGGGCGATCGATCTTGCTGTTGTGCCGCGCATCGGTCGGGATGGCGGCGATGCGGCGCACGGGCAGTCGCGACAGATCGCGGCTGGCCAGCAGATCGCGCGCGGCCGCTAGCGTTGACTCCGCATCCCCTTCGGCGCAGGTCAGGACTAGCTCTCCGTCGGGGGACGCGGAATGTGCGATCAGCGCGGCGCTCTTGATGCTGGGCACCGCGTGCAGCAGCGCTTCTTCAAGGACAAAGGGCAGCAGCAGCGTGCCGTGATGGTTCACGCGGTCTGGAACGCGACCGGTCAGCCACAGCCGGCCGTGCGGATCGCGGCGGGCCAGATCGCCCGTGCGATGCCAGATGCTGCCGTCGTGTGCCCGGATCTTGAAGCGCTGGTTGGCTTCGTCATCGCCGATGTACAGGCGGTTCACATGCGGGCCGCGCACCACCACTTCTCCGCTTTGTTCGGCGGTCACGCGATACGGTACGAGTCCGTCCGCACTCAGCGCTGGTGCGCGCTCAGGCAGATCAACTAGCTCGATCTCGGCCGGGGCCGCGGTGCGTCCAACCAGATAGCCATCGCCCGGTGTGGCGACCAGCTCTTCCAGCGAGATGCCGGCCATCGGCTCTGCCTCCGTTGATCCATAGACCGCCTCGCCCTGCGCACCGCGAAAGGCGCGCCGGATCTGTTCACCCAGCCGCCGCGCGACCGGAGCCCCACCGACAAAAATGCGACGGACACTGGGCAAGGTCGTGCGGCTGCGCAGCATGTGCTGGCACAGCCGTTCCATGTACGCGGGAGCCCCGCTTAGGCTGTGCACGCCGAAGCGCTGAATCGCCGCGGTGACGCGCGCGGGGTCGGCGTCTCCGGGATGGCGCAGATCGATCGGCGGAACCACGGACGAGATGCCGCAGGACAGGTTGTGCAGTACCACCGCTGGGAAGCACGGCATGTCGATCTCGCCTTCGCGGTTCGGTGCGTGCGCCTTCAGCGCGTGGTGCTGGGCCAAAAGGATCGCGTGCGTGCGATCGGCGCCTTTGGGTCGTCCGGTGCTGCCCGAAGTAAACGAGATCAGCGCGGACTGATCGGGACTGCTCGGCTCTGCAACGGTGGGGGCCTGATCGGTCGGCAGTCGCAGCCGATCCAGTGGCTGCGCGCCCCACACTGATCCGTCGCTGACGAAGCGTCGAAGATTCCACAGGGCGGGCATCACCGGCCACAGCCGCAGCAGCGGCCGCACACTGACGATCGCCTGCGCCCCGGCCGCTGACAGCACACGCAGGAAGCGCTTGCGATCCAGGCGACCATCCAGAAACACCAGCACCTGACCGCAGCCCCACAGCGCCAGCGCCAGCGCGAAAAAGTCGATGCTGACCGGGAACAGCATCACCACGCGATCGCCGGGGCGCAGACCCGATCGATCGATCCCGCGCTGGAATTCGGCGATGCGCTTGCGCAGCGCACCAAAGTCAATCCGCGGGCCGTCCAGATCGCCGGTGGCAGATGGCAGCGCGATGGCTAGCTGTTGGTCTGGCGCCCCCCCTGGACCCAGCGTGACCGATGCACAGTTGCTTGCACTCATCATCCCTTTGGACCCGCAGCCTTGATGAGCGGGCAGCGAAAAGTGCGGGCGCTGATTGAAAGGGGCTGAAGCGGTTTCTTCAGAACGGCGTGCCCGATTTGTTGCGCCAGGGTTCCAAGCCTTCGAGTCCTTTTCACCGCTGCTTGAAAGGAACCCCCCCGATGTCCGTTTCTGAACACAGTTCGCTCGCCGCGCGGCTGCTCGCGTGGGCCCATGAGCGCTTCCCGCCCGTCGCCAATGCCGTGCTGTGCGCGTTTCTGTATGCAGCCAGTGTGATCTGTGGTCGCGCAGAGACGCAGCTCGGCGGCGTGACTTTTTCAGCGCTGGACGCGCTGGGCTTTCTGGCCGTGTATGCGGCGCTGCTGATGTTGCGCGTCTATGACGAGCACAAGGACTACTCGATCGATCTGCAGAACCACCCGCAGCGCGTCCTGCAGCGCGGGCTGATCACGCTGTCCCAGCTGAAAGTCCTGGGCGCGATCGCGATCGGTGTGCAGCTTGTGGCATCGCTGTCGTTCGATCGCAGCGCAGAAGCGATCGTGGGCCCAGTCACCCAGCGCTGGCTTGTGGTCGTGGTGTGGAGCGCGCTGATGGCCAAGGAGTTCTTCGTCGGGGAATGGCTGTCGCGCCGCCTGGTCCTCTACGCCCTTTCGCACATGCTGATCTTGCCGATGGCCGTTCTGTGGGTGGTGCAGATGGGGGCTCCATCGGCGGCGCTGCCCCAATCTGCATATCTGTTGGCGGGCATCGCGCTGCTCAGCGGCTTCGCGTTCGAGATCGGTCGCAAGACCCGCGCGCCCGCCGATGAGCGGCCCACGGTCGATTCCTACACCAAGGTCCTGGGCCTGGGCGGCACCGTCGGTACGCTGATCGCGTTAAGCGTGGCCCTGGGCCTGGCCTTGGCGCTGTTTGTGTTGCGCACGAAGCAGGGCGGCCTGCCAATCGTGGGGCTTGCGCTGGCCGCGGTGACGGCTGCACTGCCGGCTGCGCCGCTGCTGAACTTCCTGCGCGAACCGACGACGCAAGGCGGGAAGAAAATCGAAGCAGCGATCGCGCTGCAGACTCTGCTGGCCTATGGCCTGGTGGCTGGATCGTGGCTTGCGCAGCGAGGTGCACTGTGGCGCTAAACAACCCAATTCTGTTTCCACGCGATGCAGCGGCAGGGGCCGGTGAGTCCGTCGGAGGAAAGGCCGAAGGCCTGATGCGCCTGGGCAGCGCAGGGGCGGCCGTGCCTGCGTGGTTTGCGGTCACCAACGACGCGTTTGCGGCCCACCTGCAGCGCGCCAAGATCGAAGCCGATGGGACGCTGGCCCTTGCTGCGAATGGATCTGCAGATGCGAACGGATCTGCAGATGCGAACGAATCTGCAGATGGCCTTATCGATCCAAAGAACCTCGCAGATCTGGAACAGCGCACCGCCGCGCTGCGTCAGCGCATCGAACAGACACCGCTTGACCCACAACTGAATGAGCCGCTTGCGGAAGCGCTGGCTGCGCTGGGCCCTGGGCCCTATGCCGTGCGCAGCTCGATGGTCGGGGAAGACTCAAAGAGCCACTCGTTCGCAGGTCAGCTGGATACCTATCTGTTTCAGCGCAGCGACGATGTGAAGGATGCGCTGGTGCGCTGCTGGGCATCGGCATTTTCGGCCCGCGCGGTGGCGTATCGGGCGCGATCGGGGCACGGCGAACGGCTGCCGCGCATGGGTGTGGTGGTGCAGCGCATGATCAACGGGCGCGTATCGGGCGTGCTGTTTACCCAGAACCCGATCAGCGGGCGCAGCGATCAGGCCCTGCTTAGCGCGTGCTGGGGCATTGGCGAAGGCGTGGTCAGCGGGCGCTGCAACAGCGACGAATTTGTCGTCGACCATCTGGGCCGCGAAGTCAGCGCGACGGTCGCCGACAAAGACACGCAGATCGTCCACTGCCTGGATGGCAGCCCCGGCACGCAAGAAGTACCCGTTCCGGATCAGGCTCGGCGGCAGCGCTGCCTGAGCCACGAACAAGTCACGACGGTGGTTCGCGAAGGGCTGCGGCTGGCGCAAGGGCTTGCCATGCCGCTCGACATCGAGTGGACCTTTGATGCGCAGGGTCTGCACATCCTGCAAGCACGCCCGATCACAGCGGCCGCCCCGCGAGCCACAGGCACCGCTCCGCCCAGCCCGCCGGTCGATCCGGCCCAGGCTCCCGTCGAGACAGGCGGGACTCTGACCGTCTGGGACAACAGCAATATTCAAGAGAGCTACTGCGGCGTGACCACACCGCTGACGTTCTCGTATGCGCGCAGCGGCTATGCCAATGCCTACGAACAGCTGATGCGCATCGGTCGCTTGCCCGAAGAAGTCATCGACGCGCAGCGACCGCTGCTGCAGAACCTGCTGGGGCTTCTGTCGGGTCGCGTCTACTACAACATCAACAACTGGTACCGCATGCTCCTGCACCTGCCGGCCTTTCGGCGCAACAAGCAGGACATGGAAAAGATGATGGGCCTGGACAGCCCGGTGGACTTCATCAGCGACGAGTCCACGAGCTTGGGACAGCGCCTGCGCCGCATTCCCTGGCTGGTCTCGGTCGGTGTGCGCATGGTGCTGCGCTTCGCCAACATGGGAACGGAAGTCGCGCAGTTCATCGCGCGCTTTGATGCCGCGTACCGGCGCATCGATCGCAAGCGCTTCGCCAGCGCCAGCTTTTCAGAACTGATGGGACTGATCGCGCAGGTGCGCAGCGAGATCTCGGCGCACTGGCACACGCCGCTGATCAACGACCTGTACGTGATGATGGCCAGCGGACGACTGCGGCGCCTGGTCGAACGCGCCGTCGGGGCCGAGCGGGCTCCAGCGCTGATCGCGAACCTGATGGGCGGCGAAGAGGGCATCGAGTCGACCGAGCCGACTCGTCAGGTCCTGAGGATGAGCGCCGCCGCGCGTGCCAACCCAGCGCTTTGTGCACGACTGCGGGATGAGGCCGTAGACCTGCCCAGCTTGCGTCGCGAGCACCCCGACTTCGCGGCCGACATCGATCGCTACATCGATCGCTACGGCGACCGCTGCATGGGTGAGCTCAAGCTAGAGACGGTTTCCTTGCGCGAGGATCCCAGCTTCCTTCTGCGTCTTTTGCGCGGCTACCTGGATCGTCCCGATCTGGATGCGGACGCCATCGCGGAAAAAGAACGACGCTTGCGCGCGCAGGCCGAAGCCGAGCTGCGTCAAGCCGTCAGCGCGCTGCGCTTCGGTGGTCCCATGCGGGCCCTGCGGGCGGCGCGAGCCGCGGTGAAATATCGCGAGAACCTGCGCCTTCTGCGCACGCTGGTCTTTGGTCTGGTGCGCGATCTGTATCGCGCGATCGGCGATCGCTTGGCCGCTGCGGGTCGGCTGGCATCGGCTCGCGATGTCTTCTATCTGACGGTGGAGGAGATCGACAGCTATCACGCTGGCACCGCGGTCTCCGCCGATCTGGCAGCGCTGGTGCGCGCGCGTCAAGCAGAGTACGCGGCCTATCGCAGCCTGGACCTTCCGCATCGCATCGAGACGCGTGGCCCCGTGTACCACGGCAACCGCTTGGGACTGCCGGCGGCCGAAGCAATATCGGAGGCTCCGGTTGGCACGCTGCGCGGCACCGGCTGCTATCCCGGCATTGTTGAAGCGCCGGCCCGGATCATCATGAACCCGACGGACGATCTGTCGCTTTCGGGGCGCATCTTGGTGACGCTGCGGACCGATCCAGGCTGGGCACCGCTGTTCCCGCTGGCCCGCGGCATCTTGGTCGAGCGCGGCAGCAGCCTGTCGCATTCAGCGATCTTGGCGCGTGAGCTGGGCATTCCGGCTGTCGTTGGCGTGCCGGGACTTCTGCGCGCCGTGCGGGATGGCGACCGACTGCGCCTGGATGGTGCGCAGGGCACTGTCGACAACTTGGAGGCACGATGACGATTCACGAGACCGAAGGGG
>JAYRFD010001340.1:0-6324 GCA_041908565.1 Polyangia bacterium
ATTGCGCACGAAGCCAACACTGAAGATATTGATACAACCGTATCAGCCAAAAGGACGCTGGTACTTGGGTGGAAGGAGCTTTTAGAGAAAGAAGGTCTTAAATCGTGCAGCACTAGAGATGCGCATATGCTGCTTATGCAAGAGCTTGAGAAGTACGAGAATCACCCGGAGGCAGGATTGCAGTTAGAAACGCTTATTTCTGCGTTGCAGGATCGCCAGATTGCCCCAAATCGGCGCGGGGTGTTGCCAGACCCTGGAGAGATGGGGTACATACTCCGCTCGATTCAAGATTCGATCTTTGATGGATTTGCGATTACGACAAAAGACAAGGGCCGAAGCGGTATGCTTTGGACGGTCGAGAAGGTGGAAGAATGAATAACCCTGACCCACTACTGACAGCGGATGACCTGGCGGCGCGCTGGAAGTGCAGCCGCCGAACGGCACAGAAAAGAATGCAAGACTTGTTGCCGGGCGTGCGGCTGGGTCCGCGCTGTCTGCGCGTGGCTTTGTCTGTCGTTGAGCAATACGAGCGGGGCGCCGTATGCGGGAATTCGAAATCTGCCGTGATGGCGAGGGGAAGAACTGGCGGATCGAGTGGACCGACGCCGACGGAAAGCGGCGAAGCCTTGCAACCGACACTGCCGTTTACCAAGTCGCGGCACAGCTTGCCGCCGCCCTTGCCGCCGCGCCTGCGTCACACGCAGCCGAGGACGGCCCCGCCGTCGACCTTGAAGCCTGCCTAGCTCTTTGGCTGGAAGCGGGCGCTCTCGACAAGTCACCGCGCACCCTGTCTTGCTACGCCCAGAAAGCCGGCCACCTGGCCCGGCTTTTGGGCGTTCGTCTTTTGTCGCTGCTGCAGCGCGCTGACGTAGAAGCGTACCTTCGTCAGCGTCTTGCAGAGGGAGCGGCGCGCGATACCTGCCGAAAGGAGCTTGTGACGCTGCGCCAAGCGCTGCGCTTTGCAAAGGCTCGAGGCTGGATTGGCTCGCGAGAGCTGGACAGCTTTTTCCCCTCGTTTGCTGCGCCGTATCGGCCCCGCGATCGGTATCTTACCCATGCGCAGGCCGGGGCATTGCTGGCAAAGCTGCCCCCAGATCGCCAGCTGTGGGTTTTGCTTGCCGTGCTTGCCGGGCTTCGGCTGTCAGAGGTCGAAAACCTGCGCTGGGAAGATGTCGACTTTGATCAGTCGCTGCTTCGCGTTCGCGGCACCAAGACAAGCGGCAGCTTTCGCACGGTTGGCCTTTCGCCCGATCTGGCCGGCCTGCTGCGCGAGCTGCGCCGCGGCAGCGGCCAGATCGTGCCGGCCTGGCCCAATGTCCGGCGCGATCTGACTGTGGCTTCCCGGCGGGCGGGCGTGCCCCGGGTGACGCCGAACGACCTACGGCGCTCGTTTGCGTCGTGGCTTGTGCAGGCCGGCGAAACAAACTTCGTTGTTTCTCGCCTGCTGGGGCACTCGACAACCAAAATGGTCGATTTAGTCTACGGGCACCTTGGCCGGGCGCAGCTGCGCGAGTCTGTGGCCAAGCTGCCCGCCCTGGCCGATCCCGCAGTCCGCGCAGTGCGGGCCCGCCGTCCTCCCCCGCGCAAGCGGCGGTGAAGATGCCGGCCTACCTGTGAAGATGCGTGAAGATGGCGATTTGTCATCTTCACGCGTGCTGACCGACGGAAAGACGGGTTGCATGAAGATGTGAACATCTTTTCGTCGGTTTTCTTTCCGTGCGTACGGCTTCCGCAGTTGCCGCTATTGCCGCAGTTGCCGTTATTTCCGGCCCTGCCGCAGTTGCCGTTGTTACCGTTCTTTCCCCGCCTTGGCGGAACTATAAAGAACGCTGCCCCCGTCGGTGCTCAGAGCCGGAATCGAACCAGCGACACGCGGATTTTCAGTCCGCTGCTCTACCTGCTGAGCTATCTGAGCAAAAGCGAGCCGTACCCTATTGCAGTCAGAAATGGGGGTCAAGAGGTTTTCTTGCGGGTGTGCGGGCTTGCGCTGTTTGCGGTCGTTTCGTGCTGTCTGTCTTTCGGTTCCCTCGAGGCTGGTCAGAGTTTGGCGACCACGCAGCTAGCCATCGGAGTCTTCAAACACAAGCTGCAGCACCCACTGTTCCCAGCGGGCTTGAAAGGCGGCCATGTCGGCTTCGCCCAAGACCTGCATCAGCGTGCGATAGCCGGTGGGGTCGATCCGGCGCGACTGCAGGAACCGTCGGTAATACGCTTCCAGAAGTCCGTGCTGCTGCAGGTAGTACAGCAAGTAGCGCGCCTGGCCATAGCCGGTCGAGCGATGCGGTCCGCGATAGAACGCCTGGTCGCTTGCCGAGGTCAGCGATGCAAACGAAGGGACTGTGTGCTCGCGAATATGGGCCTGCAGTCCTGACAGTCGCCAGTTCGTCAGGCCGACGATCTTGCCGTCGGCTTCGTCGCACTGTTCGTACAAGGATCCAAGGCCTTCGTTGAACCAGGCGGGGACATCGGGGAAGTTCGCGTGCAGGTAGGGATGGACGATCTCGTGAACCAGCGTGCCGCCGCCGGTTGCGATGTTCATGAACAGCGCCTGATGCCGCTCGGAATAGTAACCGTAGGGAGTGCTGGGTTCTTCGTCGAAGAGTCGCTTTAGATTCTGCCGGTAACTGTCGGCATCTTTGAACAGCCAGATGTCGATGATGGCTTCCGGGTCTTGCGAAAAGTAGCTCTGCTTCAGGCGCTGCACGGCCCAGGCGATGCTGCCTTGGGCATAGCCTTGCACGGCATCGGCGCCGCCATCCCCGACGACAACAAACGGCGGAGCCAGCGCCAGCGAGAAGCCTTCAGGCAGCCGTCGCTTCAGCGCCAGGATGTGCTGGGCATAGTCGGCGCTGCGTCGTCCCGTCGGTGCGTTGACCACGTCGCGGGACTTGCCATCTTGCGCCAAGCGAAAGCGCACCACGGTCCAGTCGTGCGCATCGCTCTTGAGCGGCCACAGCGAAAGAAAGCGCGGGCGCGCCATGCGGCGATACGCTCCATCTGCTTCAGCGGGCTCGTGATAGACCACCTCGTCCTTTGTGGGGTCGTAGCCCAGGATCAGGCGAAAGTGCTCGCTGGATTCGGGGCTCTCGTCGTAGTGCATGCAGACGATGGACGGAATGCCGCGCAGCAGATCGCGGTGAAGGTCTGCGAAGCGTTCCTCTAGCTGGGCCTGCGTCTGTGGATGGCTGCCCATGACGGGGTAAAAGCCGCGACCGATCTGAAAACCAAAGCGCTCGAGCGCGCGGGCAAGCTCGGCGGCGTAGGCGCCTCGGCCCAGGGCCGGATCGACACCGGTCTGTTCAAAGATCAGGTCTTGATCGGCGGGCTGCCGCAGCTTGGCCAGCCACATCGCGATGCAGGCTTCACCGCAGAAGTCGGGCTTCTGTTTTTCATGCGGAACGCCGTCAATAACGACGCGATCGAGCATGGGTGGGGCAGGGGATCGAACCGCTGGCGGCGATGCTCTGCGCATGGCCAGTGATCCACACGCGATCAAGGCGAGGATGCCAAGCGCTGCCAGCCAGCGTCTGCGGTGCATGCGGCGGACTCCGATGACTAGGTGCGTGTTGCGACCGAGGCGACGATCCCATTTGAGCACTGCGCGCATGCCGCGGTGCCGCGGAGAGACAACGACGCACGCAACTGCGCTGCATCGCTTGCAGATCGCGCGGGCGCGATGTGGCGGCTAGGTCAGCGAGTAACCAAACAGGGCGCCGCGATTGCAAAGACCTTTGGGATCCACGCGGCGCTTCAGCTCAAGTAGTGGCGCTCGTTCGGCGCCGAGCTGACGTTCGACGAATTCGGCGGGCAAGGGGAAGGACGCCAGATAGATGGTTGCTCCGGCGTCGGCGATGCGCGGCAAAAGCGCCAAGAAGCGCGCTTGGATGTGCTGCGCTTCGTCGAGGTCTTGGCACTCTGGACGCAGCGCGACGATCAGTGCCCAGGGCGATTCAGGCAAAGGAGACAGCGGCAGCAGGCTGGCTCCGCGACCGCGCAGCACCAGCACGGAATAGCCGCGCGGCAAACGCTGGGGTCCGATCTGGTGGGCCAGCCCGTCGAGATCGCGCAGCAGACCCAGGCCCGACGGCAGCGGCAGGACGACTTCCAAGGCCGGGTTGTAGCGTGGCCAGGTCGGCACACCTTGCTGCTGCCAGTGCGCCAAGAAATCGATCCACTCGGGATCGGCTGCGGCGCAGTGCGAAAGGTCGGTAAGCGCGTGCGGCGATAGCTCGGCACCGTAGGTTCCGACGACTGCGCTGATGGCATGGGGCGGCATGCCATGGGCGCGAGCGCGGACATAGTCGAAGCGGCCTGACTCGGCGATGCGGATGGACGTGGCGACAAACGACTCGGCATCTTGGAAGTGAAGGACGCGCGCATGCAGGTCCCAGGGGCGACGCCACAGGGGAAGCACCAGATCTGCCAAGATGCCAAGCTGGCCATGGCCGGCCAGGGCATAGCGCAGCAGCGGATCGTCGGATTCAACCGTCTGCCGATCGCCGGTGGGCAAGATCAAGGTGGCCCTTCGCACGCAGTCGATCTGCAGACCAAAGCGATGCGAGGAATCGCCGAAGCCGCCGATCGACAGCGTGCCGGCGACGCTGGTGTGCGGATTGTCGGTCAGCACGCGCGGGGCTCGACCGGAAGCGGCCAGCGCACGACACAGTGGCAGCCAGTACAGGCCGCCTTGCACGCGCGCTTCATCGGTCGATGGTGACGGCAAAACAGCCGACAGGCCGCGCAGATCCAAGACGGCTCCACCGTTGCTGAGCACTTCGCCACTTGGGCAGTGTCCGGCCCCGCGCAGCGCAAAAGGGATTTCGGCGTCGTACAAGAAGCGCAGCGCGGCTTGCGCTTGATCCAGATCGATCGGGCACAGCGCGAACGTCGGCTGCTGCTGCCAAAGTCCGCTGAAGTCGCGCGTCGCATCGCTTTCGAACGAATCGGATCGACCCCAGGGCAAGCGATCGTTGGGTCCGCGCAGCAGCACGCCCGACTGCGCGGCAAAATCGCGCGCCAGATCCCAGCGCAGCGACGGAGTCCGCGAGGTGGGCGGCGACATCGGTTAGTTCAGAAACGGCTCGTCGGGTTTGCTGACGGCATAGTGGCTGTCTTCGCGCGGCACGGGCAGCAGCACCGATCGCGCCAGCCCAAGCTGTCCCGCCCAGTACGTGACAATGATCATGTACCCAGCCATCGGCAGCGGTGCGACGAAGCGGTTGTAGGCGAGCATGCCGTCGCTGAACAGAAACAGGGTGGCTCCCAATGCTGCGGCCCAGGCGTCCGGTCGCAGCGATGGGCCTTCGGTCACGCGGGCCCACGCACGCCAGCCCATTAGCACGATCACGGCTGTGTACAGCACGACCGGAACGCGCAGCGCGCGCAAGCCCGGCCATAACAACAGCAGCATGATGGCGCCAAATAACAGGATGGGTGCCAAGCGCGCCAGCCGAGGCTGCGGTTCGTCGCGCCACATGCCGATGACGTAGCAGATGTGCCCCAACAAGAACGACACCAGGCCGAACAGAAACAGGTCCGGCGGTTTTTCCAGCAGGATGTCGCCGAGCATCCCCAAAAGAAGGCCCGCCTGCAGCCAGGCTCCATAGCGCGCGGTGTGCGGTCGCGCGCGTCGCTGCTGGTGGACCCATGCGGCCATCGCCAGAACCGGCAGCGGCTTGCACAGCACGGCCAGCCACGTCAGGTTCAGGCTGCGCGCCGCGAACAAACCCAGTGCCGCACTGACGCCCAGAAAGGCCAGCAGCCAGGCGGTCTGTCCTGAAGACGACACGGGACGGGACATTGTGGGGGAACGCTACCGCAATTCGCAGCGGCGGAAAACAGAAGAGCGCGACCGATCGCGCCGAACGCAGGCGTTGGTGCGGAGTGCGACGCGGGATGGCTGCCCGCGAATCAGAACTTGTGCAGGATCAGGCCGCTGGGTCCGACGACATAGACGTCGTTGCTGCCGGCCACCGCGATGCCCGTGAAGGGCTGCGTGGTCAGGTTGGTCTCGCTCTGCCAGGTGCTGGCGACTTGTCGCAGGATGGTGCCGCGCGTGCCGGCGATCCACATCTCGCTGTTGGTCGGGTTCAGACTGCCAGCGACGCCGGCCGATGCGCCGGAAAACTGCGAGATGGGGGAAGCGACCCAGCTGCCGCCGGCGCGGCGCAGGACAGCGCCTTTGCGACCGAGCGCATACAAGTTGTCTTCGCTGGGACCGAACACGGCCACCAAGTCTTGCGTGGTCAAGCCGGCGGCTTCGACCGACCACGTTCCACCCGCGCGGCGCATCAAGAAGCCGTTGGTGCCGACGACGTAGGTGAC
>JAYRFD010001341.1:0-1734 GCA_041908565.1 Polyangia bacterium
CGCCCCTGTTCCTGCACCCGCCGCACCTGCTGCACCCGCCGCACCTGCTGCACCGGCCGCTTCGCACTAGACCTCAGCAATCGGGACAGGTTCGTCGATGGCCAGGCATGTGTTCACTCATCCTCTTGATGACGCGGGGGCGCGCGCGCTCATCGAGCAAGCGTTTGCCCATTACGCCGATCGCTATCCGTCGGCACAGCTGCAGCTTCTGTGGACATCGGCCACGCATGGCGAGCTGCATGGCTTGGCCCGTGGCCTGAAGATGAAGGCCCGCATCGAGCTGCAGACCAGCCGCTGCGTGCTGGATGTCGATGTGCCCTTCCTGTTGCGCCCGTTCCAGGATGTCGCGCAGCGAGCCATCGAGCGCGAAGTGAAGCGCTGGCTTGAACGCGCAGCGGCGGGCTAGCGAGGCGTGGCCATGGATCGTGATCGCGCGACGCAGAGCGTGCTTCCGACGGAAGGAGACGTCGTCATCGTGGGCGCCGGCATCATGGGCTGTGGTCTGGCCTGGCGCCTGGGACAGCTAGGGCGGCGCGTCATCGTCGTCGATCGCGGCGAGCCGGGAGGGGAAGCCTCGACGGCAGCGGCTGGGATCTTGGCGGCGCAGATCGAAGCCCAGGGCAGTCCAGAGCTTCTGGACTTGGCCTTGGCCAGTCGCACGCTGTATCCGCGCTGGGCGCAGGCCCTGCAGGACGAAGTGGGCCTGGATGTGGGTCTGCGACGCTGCGGCGTGCTGATGCTGGCGGCCGAAGATCCGGCGCTGCGGGATGTCGATCTGCACGCGCAAGAGTCACTGCTTTTGGATCAGCGCGCGCGCGGTCTGCCCGTCGAAGCCTTGACCGCCGATCAGCTTCAGCGGCTGGAGCCCTCGTTGTCCCACGTCGCCGGTGCGTTGCTATTTCCGCAGGATGGTCAGGTCGAGCCCGCTCGCTTGCTGGCGGCGCTGCAGGCGGCGGCGGTGCGCCATGGCGTGCGCTTTGTCACCGCGGGTGTGCGTCGCTTGGATCTGGCGACTCGTCCGGGGGACTTGCACTGCGTGCAGCTTCACAACGGCGACAGCGCCGATGCCTGGCCGCTGCGCGCGCACACGCTGGTGCTGGCAGCGGGAAGCTGGTCGTCGCTGATCACCGGGGCGCCGCTTTCTCCGCCCAGCATCGAGCCGGTGCGCGGTCAAATGGTAGAGCTGTTCGCGGCGCCCTCGCTTCTGCGCCACGTCTGTTTTGGGCACGTGCCTTCGCATATCGCGGCGGGGCGTGCACCGACGGCAGGTGGGGCCGCAGGCCGTGAAGCGGGCCATGGCTATCTGGTGCCGCGCGGCGATGGGCGCATCGTGATCGGATCGACCACCGAGCGAGTTGGCTTCGTCAAAGAGGTGACCGTGGCCGGCCTGCTGGATCTGTTGACGCTGGCCGAGACCCTGGTGCCCGCCTTGCGCCACGCCACGGTGGCGCGAACTTGGTCGGGGCTGCGACCGGGCAGCAGCGATGGTCTGCCCGTGATCGGCGAGGTGCCACGAGGCGGCGAGTCGCCCGAGCAGGCCCGCGTCTTTGTGTGCAGCGGTCACTATCGCAACGGCATCTTGCTGGCTCCGGCTTCGGTGGAAGCGCTGGCCGCGCGCATCTGCGGTCAGCCGCCCCCCGTCGAGCTAGCCGGTGTGCCGTGGTCGGCGTTTTCTCCGCTGCGCTTTGCCGCCTGAACGTCGTTTATCCTAGCTGCTGATGCGGGACGAAAGCA
>JAYRFD010001342.1:0-2244 GCA_041908565.1 Polyangia bacterium
GGCAAGCTCGGCCGCGAAGGTGCGGGCCAGGTGATCGAAGGCGGCCTTGGACACGCCGTAGGCCCCCCAGCGCGGATACGCTTCGACCGCCGCATCCGAGCTGATGTGCACCACCGTCCCGCCGCCGCGCAGGGCCATCGAGCCGACGATCAGCTTGCTCAAGCGAAACGGTCCCAGCAGGTTGACCTGCAGCACGCGATCGAAGTCTTCGCACTCGGTATCCAAAAGCAGCGGCAGCGGCGTCGGCCCCAGCGTGCTGGCGTTGTGGATCAGCAAGTCGATCGGACCCACCAGGCTTGTGGCCTGCTGCGCGATGGCGTGGATGGCGTGCTTGTCGCCGATGTCCGCGACGATGGGAAAGGCCGTTCCGCCGGCCTGCTGGATCTGCGTGACCACCGCCTGCAGCGCGTGCGCATCGCGCGCCACCAAGGCCAGGCGAGCCCCCTTTTTGGCAAGCGTCAACGCCAGGGCGCGACCGAGTCCGCGGCTGGCTCCCGTAATCAGTGTGGCAATGGCGTGCGTCGACATGTTCGTCCTCCTGCAGTGACCGTGTGAATGAGCGTTGTGGATGGGCGTTGGGTTCTGTTGATCACTGTGGGCAGGGCATGTTGATTTGTCAGCGCGCTTGCTCGTTTGTTAGCAAGGCGCCACTCTGTCGGCATGAGCAAGCCTTCGTCCGATGACACGTCCAGCCGCACCCCGCGCCCCGCCAGCCGCGAACGCAGCGAACGCAACGACTTGGGCGATCGCCTGAGCAGCCACCTGGCCGACAACATTCGTCAGCTTCGCGAGACGCACGGCCTGACGCAGCAGCAGCTTGCCAAGCGGGCCGGCGTGCCGCGACCGACCTGGGCCAACCTGGAATCGGGGTCCGCCAATCCCACCATCGCGGTGCTGGTCAAGGTGGCCGCCGCTCTGCAGGTCTCTGTCGAAGAGCTTCTGTCCCCGCCGCGAGCCGCCGCCCGCTTTTATCCCGCCGATCGCCTGACGGTGCGCAAGCGCGGCCTGGTCACCGTGCGCAAGCTATTGCCCGAGCCGCTGCCCAGCCTGGAGCTCGATCGCCTGGATCTGCCGGTCGGCGGCCAGATGATCGGCGTGCCGCACACGCCGGGCACCCGCGAATACCTGACCTGCGAGCGCGGCTCGGTCGAGCTAACCGCATCCGGGCAGAGCTGGGTTCTTGCCGCCGGCGATGTCGTGGTGTTCCGCGGCGATCAGAAGCACAGCTACCGCAACCCCGGTCGCGAGCCCGCCGTCGCCTACAGCGTCGTCGTCCTGTCGTCCAGCCCCTAGCGTTCGCGCAGTGACGGGGGCTGGCCAGCCGCCAATCGGCGAACCGCTGGGGGTGTCGGTTTGCGATACGATCCATGCAGAGAAGCTTGGGGGGAACGATGCCGCGCTGCTTGGCCTTGCTGCTGTTGTGGATCGCCGCCTGCAATCCGCTGTATGCGACGCAGCCAGTGGGCGACAAGCCGCGCAACCTGACGCAAGAAAAGGACACCTGGGAAGGCACCTGGGTCCACGGCGAAGGGGCCATCACACTGGCCGTCACCGACGCAGAGCACGGGCGCATGCAGGTCGCGTGGTTCGAAAAAAAGCAGGACAGCCTGGTGCCCAGCCTGCACGAAGTCGAGCTTCGCACCTTCGACAAGTGGACCTTCGCCAACGTCAAAGATCGCGAAAGCGGGCGCTATGTCTTTGCTCGCATCGAGACCAAGGATCGACAGATGGTGGTCTATGTCCCGCAGGTCGCCGCGTGGACCAAGCTGATTCGCGACAAGCAGGTGCCCGGGACCCTGAAGCCGCGCTCGGACGCCAGCCGGGGCGAGCCCGAAGCGACGCTGGCCCCCCTTTCCGCCAAGGACCTCGCGTTCATCACCAGCAGCGATCGCGCCGCTCTGTTCGCCAGCCAGCCCCCCACCGCCTTCGTCAAGGTCACCAAGTAAGGCCCGCCCCACCTCGCCCACCTCGCTCTCGTCGCCTCCCCCCAAGCTCTCGTCGCCTCCCCTCAGTCTCCCCGCCCCTCAATCACCCCCCTCTGCTCGCGAAACCCCCCTCTCACCCGGCCCAGAGCAAGCGGATGACAGGTCTGGAGGAAGGGGATGAAGGGCATGGGGGATGGGGTTGATAGGCATTGGGAATGGGGATGAAGGGCATGGGAGAAGGGGTTGATAGGCATGGGGGAAGGGGTTGATAGGCATGTCGAGACGCTTGTGGATGGCATGCATGAGGCCCTTGATCCCC
>JAYRFD010001343.1:0-3551 GCA_041908565.1 Polyangia bacterium
GCCGAGTCAGGGCCCCGTCCCGTCGAGGCAGAGGCGGCCGGGTCAGGGCCAGGCGTGGCCGCAGCCGAAGGCACGACGCTGGCGGGTGACCCCGAAGCCGTCGGCGCTGCAGGCGAAGGCGCGACGCTGGGCGACGAACCTGAGGCCGTCGGGGCTGCAGGCGCGACGCTGGGCGGTGAGCCTGAAGCCGCTGGGGCTGCGGGCGCGACGCTGGTGGGCGAACCGGAAGCCGTCGGTGCTGCGGGCGACGCTTCGCTGATCACCGGATCCAGGATGCGGAAGTCGGTGCGTCGGTTGAGTGCTCGACCCTTGGCCTTGGCGTTGTCGGCGATGGGGCGATCCGGGCCATAGCCGTGCGCTTCCAAGCGAGCCGCCGCGATGCCATGCACGATCAGGTACTGCATAACGCTTGTGGCGCGACGGGCCGACAGGTCGCGGTTCTGATCGGGCTTGCCGACGTTGTCGGTGTGGCCTTCGACCGCCAGCCGCTTGATCTGCGGCGTCGCCAAAAGCGCCGCGACGACGGCATCCAGCACCTTGAAGCTCTTCTTCAAGATGGTGTCTTTCTTGGGCGCGTAGAACACCTGCTGGCGAATCACCAGCAGATCGGCTTTGGCTTCGACCAGACCCGGGCAGCCGTGCTTCTTGGGATCGGGCGACGGAGCACCTGGCTTGTCAGGGCAGGCATCGCTGACATCGGGCACCAAGTCGCGATCGCGATCGGAAAGCGGGCAGCCAGGCTTGGCGGGGTCGGGGAACATGCCGGCCCGCTGATCGCGACAGCCGTCCTGCGCGTCGTACACGCCGTCTCCGTCGCTGTCCTTGTCGGGGCAGCCGGGCTTTCCGGGATCGGGATGCGGACCGGCCGCCTGATCGGGGCACTGATCTTGCGGGTCCCAGGTGCCATCGCCGTCGCGGTCGCGCAGCGGACAGCCCAGCTTCGCGGTGTCGGGATTGGGGCCGGCTGGCTCGGCTGGGCACTGATCTTCGTCGTCGAACAGACCGTCATGGTCTTGATCGGGCCGCGGGCAGCCCGGGCGCTTGGGATCGGGGTTGTTGCCCGGCGAATCCTTGGGACAGGCATCGTCGCGATCGAGGACGCCGTCTCCGTCGCTGTCCGGCGGCGGCGGCGGGCAGCCGTGGCGCTTGGGATCGGGGTGGGAGACGCCCGCGACCAGCGGGCAGGCATCGCTGCGATCGGGGATGCCATCGCCGTCGCGATCTTTGGGTTTTTCGGCGGGCAGCGGGGCGTAGGACAGGCGCAAAAGGGCGCGTCCATCGGGTGTGCCGGGCTCGCGCAGAAGGCCGATGCCGCCGCCCAGGCTCAGCTGCACCCGACGGGCGATGCTGTAGTGCAGGCCCAAAAGAAGCTCTAGGCTGGTGGCGTCTTGCACAAAGGCGTTTCCGTCGCTGAGCACGGTGCTAAACAGAGCCTCGGGACCGATGGCCAGCCCCAGGTCGCGGCGGGCATAGGCGATCGCGGCGCCCAGCTGCAGCGACGGGCCGACGGTATTTCCCGACCCAAGAGGCAAGTTCCCCAGCGCTTGCGCGGGCCGATACAGATAGGCGCCAGTCACCGACCACATCAGCGTGCGCCACAGGCCGCCCAGCATCAGCTTGAACTGCACGCGCAGCGCGCTTTCTCCGACGTGGGCGGGGGCCGATGTGGCCGAGGCCAGCGGCAGCCAGACATCGCTTCCGACGCTGATCGAAAGCGGCTGCTGATAGGGCTGTCCGAACAGTCGCGCCTTGACCGAAAAGCGCGGATCGCCCACGGCCAGGCTGCTGACGCGCGTAAAGCCATAGTCTCCGTCGTTGCTGTTGCCGCGTTCCAGCAGCGTGACCGGCAGCGACATCGTTACCAGGAAGCGATCCCAAAACGATGCAGCCAGGTCGACGTGCGCAAGTAGCTGATGCGACAGCAGCGTGCGATCCAGCAAGAAGCGGCCGTTTTGATCGCGGAAGCCAAAGACCAGCGGGTTGTGCGCGTAGTTCAGCGTCAGGCCAGCGGCAAACGATCGCGTCGAGCTATACCAGGGATGATCGACGAACAGCGACCATTCGCCGGCGGTCGTTGGTTCGAAGCGGTTGACCTGAAAGCCGCGGTTCGTCAAGGACTGCGCGTGGGCCGCTCGCGATGGCACAAGGCACAGCAGGGCCAGCGTCAGCGCCCATGGGACCACGTGCCTTCGTGTTCCAACGGTCGCGGGCGACGGCTGCCCGGTTTTCTGCGAAGACCGGGCTAGGAAGGGACGAGCAACACGGACAGTGCGGGATGTGAACAAGGCGTCCTCTCAAGGCAGAAGATGACGAAGGCGCAGAGCGGCAGACATCATCGAGGTCGGTGTCGGTGAGAGACGGGACGTCGACAGGCGTGGCTGCGGCGCCGACGACGAATCGGACGACATGCCGTGGGGCATGGACTGTGCGGCAGGTCGCGACGCGTGCCGCCGTCGGAGACAGAGGCCAAGCAGGGCCAAGGCGGCAAGCGGCAGCGCGCTGAACGGGATCGATCCCGGTCGCGGGCCCGCGCCATAACTGCACGCCAGACCGCCCCCGGCAAACACGCTGCGTCGATAGCGCGTCACGTCGTACGTGATGTCGGCCACCGCGCTGGCGGAGTTGTTGCTTGGATTCGGATCGAGCGCCGCCGATTCGACTTGCGCCATGCCAACGGCATAGGCCGCGTTGAAGGGCGGGACGATGCTGACGGCCACCACCGGAGCCGCGCCGTAGCCCAGCAGGGGCAGCGTACACACCACCTGCGGAGCTTGGGTCGCCGTCTGGCAGGTCCAGCCGTCCCCTTGCGCCGGGGCCGTGGGGGACAGCGTCGATCCCTCGGGCACGATAAAGCGAAGCTGAACATCGCGGGCGTCGTTGATGCCTTCGTTGCGCACCGAAAGCAGGTAGGTCAAAGGCTGGCCGCTCTTGGTTGGGCTGGGGGCGACTACGGCTTCGATGGCCAGGTCTGCTTCGGGACCGACGCTGGTGCTGTCGCTGGCTGTGTTGTTGCTAAGGTCCGGATCCTGCTGCGTGCTGGCCGCTGCGACGCTGGCCGAGTAGGTCAGCGCGCCCATGAGGTCGCTGGGCAGGATGGCTCGCACGACGATGCGGGCCGTCGCGCCCGGGGTCAGCGTGACCTTGGTATTCACGTTGTTGATGCCCAGGGCTTGGCTGCAGGCAACCAGGGATGCATCGCCCTGCGGGCCGGGGTCGGTCGCACACGTCCAGTCGACGAAGTCGGCCCGCGGCGAAAGAGACCCGGTGACCGGTGCCGCCGACGCGGTGAAGGGGCCATCGTTGTAGACCGTGATCAGGTACGAGATCTCGCTGTTTGGGGCGGCATGGTCCGCGCCGTCGGTGACCGCGATGCGCAGGTCGACGGGCGCGCAGATCGGCGTCGCTGCGCCCGCTGGGTTTAGCGCGGCCGCCGTCGTTCCATCGTGGCCGGCGGTGGCTCCGTTCTGTGGAAACTCGGTCACCACATCGGCTGCGGTTGTCCCGGCCGGGCCACCGGCTGCGCGCAGAACGGTCGTCGGGGATCGGCTGCC
>JAYRFD010001344.1:0-3271 GCA_041908565.1 Polyangia bacterium
CGGACTACACGGAGATTGGCCGTCAAGCCGCCAAGCTAGCGGCCGAGTTAGCCGCCAAGCCGGCCGCAGCCCGCAGCCCGCTGCCTCCGTCGCAGGCCAGTCCCGGCAGCCTGTCGCTAAACGCGAAGACCGCGCGCCAGCTTGGCCTGGATCTGTCGGATGACGCGCAGTCCGCCGCCAAGCAGGTGGTGCGCTGATGACCTGGCGCCGTCGCATCGCCGGCCGCTTGCCGCGTTCGCTGTGGCAGCAGACCTTGCTGCTGCTGCTGTTGGCGCTGGCCCTGACCGCGATCGCGACCGCTCGCCCGTTTCATTCCTATTTCCGGTCGCAGTTCGAACAGCAGCTAGAAAAGCGGGGCCGCGCGACGGTGCATACGCTGTCCAAGGACTATGAGCTGCGCCCAGCGATCTCGCTGAAGGACGCCACGCAGGCCGATCCGATCCTGCGGACGATCGTGGCCAGCGACGAAGAAATCGTGTACTTGGCCATCGCGCGCGGCAGCGAGATCGTGGCGGTCGCGCCTTCCCACGTGTCGCCAGAGCTTCTGCGCCAAGCCGTGGTGCACGCCACCAGCCATCGACGAACCGAGGCGACGCGCGATCAGGTGCTGCGCTTTTCCGAAAAGGTCGCAGCCGAGCGATCGCTGGCGTTTATGGACAGCCCCAGTCCCGACGCGGCGGAAGGCAGCGAGACCGGCTATGTGCTGCTGGGCCTGTCCAGCCGGCAGGCCCATGTGCGCGCCATCTGGCAGACGCTGTTTTCCATCGGCACGTCGGCTCTTTTGGTCTTTACCGTTCTGATTCTTTTGTACTTCCGCTGGGTGGCGCGGCGCTTGGGACGTATGGTGGGCTTCGCGCAGGCGACGGCGGCCGGCGATTCGCGCGCGACGCTGAGCGATCCGGTGGCCGACGACCTGGGGCGCTTGGCAGGTGCCCTTGCGCATTCCTCGGCGGAACTTCAGAAAGCCAACGCGGGTCTGGAAGCGACGGTGGCCGCGCGCACCGCCCAGCTGCAGAGCACCCTGGCCGAGCTATGGAGCGAAATGGATCTAGCGCGCAAGATCCAAAGCGTCCTTCTGCCGACGCCGCAGCAGTTCGGCAAGCGCTTCGATGTCGCCGGCGTCATGAAGCCCGCCGACGAGGTGGGCGGCGACTACTTCGACAGCTTCGAGTCCGACGGCAAGCTGTGGCTGCTGATCGGCGATGTGTCGGGCCACGGGGTCAGCGCCGGCCTGATCATGATGATGGTGCAGACGGCAGTGCGGGCCCTGGTGCAGCGCGCCGCCAGCGAACGGCAGCCGCTGTCGCCGGGGCAGCTTCTGACCTTGGTCAATCGGGCGCTGTGGCGCAACCTGCAGCTGATCGGCAAAGGGCAGTACATGACCATGACTGCGCTTTGTATTGATGAGTCCGGATTTTATTATTCAGGTCTTCTTCAGCATATCCTGCTGTATCGTTCCAAGCAGAAAACCACCGAAGAAATTGAATCCCATGGCAGCTGGATTGGGCTGCTGGATGAGATTGAAGGAGTCAACGAGGACCGACGTGTCGAGTTTTCTCCCGGTGATGTCCTGATGCTGTACACCGATGGGCTGATCGAAGCCAAGCTGCGCTCTGATGAAAAAACTATGCTTGGCCTGGAGACCGTCAAGTCGCAGTTTCAGCAGTCCTGTTCAAGCGCTGAACCTGCCAGCAACATCGCCAATTCTGTAATCAACACAACCAGCCAATGTATCGTATCCGACGATATTGCGGTGTTGGTACTGCGCCATCTGGCGTAGGAGTGCCCCATGAACCCTGGCCCCCCCGAGACAAGCACAGCCAGCCAGCAGCTGCTGGAGATCGAGGTTCCCATCGTCTGGGACTATGTGCGCCATGTGCGAAAGCAGGTCGAAACGGCGCTGCTGCACCTGCCGGAAGAACAGCGTTCAGCGACAGTGATGGTCGCTTCCGAGCTGCTTGAGAACGCCATCAAGTACGGCAGCGCGGTTCCGGCCTTGGCTCGCACGCGCTTTACGCTGGAATACACACCACAGCAGATCGTGGTGCGGGTGGAAAATGGCCTTTCCGACCGGCGGGTCTTTGATGCGGTATCGAACCTGCTTGAACAGATGAAGGACGAAAAGGTCTGTGAACAGCTATATCTTTCCCGCATTCAAGAACTGATCGACAATCCGTTTCAGTCAAACAGGCTTGGACTGTATCGGATTGGCTATGAAGGTAAGTTCAGCCTTACCTGCACCTGCGAAAATGATATCTTGACGATGACGGCGCGGAGGGCACTGCCATGAAGTCAGGTTTCAGTGTCTTTTCAAATGAACGCCTGACCATCTGGAGCACGATGGTCAAAAAGCAGCATCACCTGCTGTGGAGTGGCGAGTGTGACTTTCGCAACCCGGCCGATGTCCTTTCGCCCGCCTTGTCCGCCTATGCCGACAAGCTGACCGAAGGGCCGCTGGTCCTGGACTTCCGCGGGCTGTTGTTCATGAACTCGTCGTCGGTGACGCCGATCCTGTCCTTCGTCAAGAAGCTGTGTCAGCGCGGCATCCCGGTGCACCTGATCTACAACGCCGACGTCAGCTGGCAGCGCATCACCGCATCGTCGATGCGAGCGATTGCCAACGCGCTCAAGAACCTGACCGTCGCCATCGAAAAGCCGTAGTACGAACGGGTCACTTCAAAGGACCGCTGGCATCACGCCCATCGGCAGAGAGGGACGCGAAGGACGCGAAGGACGCGAAGGACGCGAAGGACGCGAAGGACGCGAGGGGTGGCGGAACAGAATGGAACGACAGCGAGGCGAGGCGGGCGGGAATGGCTACGGCATGCGATCGGGCCAGCAGGGCTTGCCGTTGCAGACGTCGATGATCTGGCCGGTGCGGAAGAAGTGGACCATCTGATCGTTGTGGATGTCGCGTCGACGGGGTAGCTCGTGCGGGTCGTCGTCGCGGTCCACTGGAGGACGGTTGCCGATGGGCGGCCACGGGTTGCCGAAGTGCCACAGCACGATGCCGGATCCCGTGTGCGGATAGGCCTGGCCGGTGGTTGCAAAGACCGTGCGTTCGTCGTCGTAGTTGGCCATCAGCGGGACGCCCAGGCCGCTGCGCGCCAGCACTTCGTTGCTAAGCACCGCGACCTGATAGTCGCCACGCGCCGGTCCCAAAAGGACATGGTGCGAGCGATTGCCGGGGTATGGGTCGACGCTCAGGTGGCGGTAGTGCGTCACCGGATCGGTCGCATCCCACAGAAGCTGAATCGCCGACAGCACCAGC
>JAYRFD010001345.1:0-6072 GCA_041908565.1 Polyangia bacterium
ACAACCCCGTGATCTGCCTGGACGAGGTGGACAAGATGAGCATGGACTTCCGGGGCGACCCGTCCGCCGCGCTCCTCGAAGTCCTGGACCCGGAGCAGAACTACGCCTTCAACGACCACTACCTGGACCTGGACTACGACCTGTCGGATGTCATGTTCATCGCGACGGCAAATAGCCTGCACAGCATCCCGCTGCCGCTGCAGGATCGCATGGAGATCATCCACCTGGCCGGCTACACCGAATGGGAAAAACTGGCCATCGCGCAGCAGTACCTGATCCCCAAAGAGCGCGAACAGAACGGCATCACGCATGTGCCGCTGGACATCAGCGCGGACACGATTCGATCGGTCATCCACCACTACACCAAGGAAGCCGGCGTCCGCAGCTTGGAGCGCGAGATCTCGACGATCTGTCGCAAGGTCGCGCGCGAGGTCGTGGCGCGTTCGCACACCGGCGTGCCGACCAGCCTGGATGCCGATGCCACGCTGATGGAGGTTCCCGTCGAGGAAATCGACGAAAAGGCCGCGGCCCGCAGCAAGGGCAAGCCCGCTGCCAAGGGCAAGAACGACACGAAGAACGACAGCAAGAACGATGGCGCGAGCAAGTCGCGCGAAGGCGAAAAGAAGCCGACTCGCTTCCGCATCACCGGCGCCAACTTGAGCAAGTACCTGGGCGAGCCCAAGTACCGCAGCAACAAGGTCGAAGAACGCGACGAGGTCGGCCTGACCAACGGCCTGGCCGTCACCATGCACGGCGGCGAGCTTTTGGTCACCGAGGTCTCGGTCGTGCCCGGCAAGGGCAAGCTGGTGCTGACCGGCAAGCTGGGCGACGTTATGCAGGAATCGGCGCAAGCCGCGATGAGCTATGTGCGATCGCGCGTCGACGCCCTGGGTCTGGAACGCGACTTCTATCAGAAGGTCGACCTGCACGTGCACTTCCCCGAGGGCGCCGTGCCCAAAGACGGCCCCTCAGCGGGCATCACCATGGTGACCAGCCTGGTGTCGGCGCTGCTGCGCATTCCGGTGCGTCACGATGTGGCGATGACCGGCGAAGTGACTCTGCGGGGTCGCGTGCTGCCGATCGGCGGATTGAAGGACAAGATCCTGGCGGCACACCGCGCGGGCATCTTCACCTGCGTCATTCCGTCGGAAAATCAGAAGGACATGAAGGACATCCCGCCCAAGGTCCTGCGCGAAATGAAGGTCGTCCCGGTCGAGCACATGGACCAAGTGCTGCGCGCCGCGCTGCGCCTAAAAGAGCCCGACACCTTCCTGTCCGCGCCCAGCCAGCCCGTCGACTGGCGCACCGCCGCCGCCCCGCCAACCAGCGCCGAACACAACGCGTAGCTTCGCGCCACAAGCGTAAGCCGGGAGCCGCCAGCGCAAGCCGAAGGACGGGGCGCCCTGTCCGACCCAGGCCAGGGAGGGCTGCCGACTGGAAGTGAGGACCGACGACGCAGCAGCGTAGACCCGCAGCTGCTCTACCGACGCGCTGCCAAGCCCCCTGCCCCTTCGCTCCCTGCCTTTGCATCGGCTGCTGCGCGCATGTCTGGACTCCGGCGGGACCCTGCGATATGTCACGGACTCCATTGAGGAGTAACACGTGAAAATGTCGCGACAACCGACACGGCAGGCTCGCTGGAATTCGACGCACCTTAGGGTCGATAGCTTGATGCTGGCACTGCTCTGCGTCGGTATCTTGGGGCTGACGATACCTGCGTGGGCGCAGGACGGGCCCAGCGGACGCGAGGACGATCCCCCTGCGGCCAGCCAGACCTCGCTCGCCCGGCTGGGAACCGGCGGCTGTGGCGGCGCCGAGCAGGTCTCGCGCGGCTTCGTCATCCAGTCGGGCCTGGGCGGGCGCCTTTCAACCGTGGCAACAACCGCCAGCCCCGACCCCGGTGCCGGCCTGCAGTGGAACCTGCTGCTGGGCTACAAGATCTGCCGCTTTACCATCGGCGTGAACCTGGATTTGCTGGTGTTCAGCCCGGCGGGTTCGCCCAACGCCACAACGTCTGTCCAGGTGGCGCCAGAGGCACAAGTGGCGCTGGCCCAGTCAAGCGATCACAAGGCTCAGCTGGTGGGTGTGCTTCGTCTGGGGCTCGGCTCCTCCGGTGGCTTCCTGCGCCTGGGGGCCATGCTGGGCCCGGGCCTACGCTACTGGCTGCATCGCCACATTGCGGTGCACAGCATCGTTGGACTGGACGGCTCGCTGACCCTGCAGGACAAGGCTGGTACGACGGCGATGCTGGCCGTGGCGGGCAACATCGGCGCACAAGGTGCCTTCTAGCGCGCCTCTAAACCAGCGGAAGCAGTCCAAGAATTGTAGATATTTATGTTTATTTATTTTCCGAAACAGATCGTTCGATGATTTTCAAAATATGCGCCTTTGCCGTGTTAGGGTAGTCCCATGTCAAACACTCCGTCTGTAGCCCGTCGCCGTCTGATTCAGGCCCTGTGCGGCCTGCCGCTGCTTTCGCTTTTGTGCGTAAGTCCCGCCGCTGCCGACATGAACTTGAACGTCGGCAAGCTATCCAGCAATGGCCTGGAAGTGCGTAGCCTGTCCTGCAAGCTGCAGAGCGGCGGCCTTCTGGGCTCGATGCTGATCGTCGCTGAGCTAGCCAAGCAGAAGAAGGCGCTCGACGCCTGCGGCCCGGCCGGCGCGGCGTTTCAGGCGGAATTCACCTGGGAAAAGGGCAAGCCCACGCAGGCCAAGGTCCTTGCGTCCAGCCAGCCCAAGGGCGATGCCTGCGTCGCTGCGGCGCTGAAAAAGACCAAGGCCGCGGTCGAAGGCACGTGCAGCGCCGTCCTTTTGACTGGCGACCTGCCGAAAGCCGAAGCCGCCGCCGCCAAGCTCGACAAGCCCAGCAAGTCCGAATAGCGGACCTGCCTTTCTGCCCATCTGCCCGTCGACGCTGTGGGCGATCATAGGTCCGGCGCAAGGGACGTGTTAAAGCTGCGCGGAGATGACGACTCCGATGCAGAACGCGATCACGAGAAGTAGACGACCTTGGGGGCGATGGGCGCTGAGCTTGTTGCTGCTTGGCTGCAACCGTCAGCCCCCGGTCAGCGACGATCCAGGCCCGGTGCCAATCGACGCCAGCCTGCCCGGCGATGGCAGCGTCCCCGATGGCGGGACTGCGGACGGCGGCAACCAAGACGCCGGCACCGTCGACCCGAACGCGGTCTGCACCCCCACTGGCTTCTGTTACGAGTACCCAAGCAAGTTCGGCATCACGCTGAACGATGTCTGGGCCGCATCCAAGGACGACGCATGGGCCGTCGGCTATCGCGGCGCCATCCTGCACTTCAATGGCAGCACCTGGTCCGTCGCGCAGTCGCCAACGCGCCACACGCTGTACGGCATCATGGGCCGCAGCGCTTCGGACATCCTGGCCGTCGGACAAGGCGGGACGGCTGTGCGGTACGACGGCAAGCGCTGGTCCACCGTCGATCTGGGCACCAGCGCCGACCTGTACGACGTCGCGATGCCGGGCGACAGGGACCGCTGGATCGCTGGGGACAAGCTCCTTTTGCACAACACTGGCAGCACCTGGCAGCCCGTCACCCCCCCGTACGAGCCGCGAGCCCGAGGCTATCTGCACGCGGTCGATTCGACGCACGTATGGCTGGTCCATGGCGGCATCGCGCAGTTCTGGGACGGGACACGCTTCACCCCGGTCGACCTGGACCTAGGCAGCAGCGGGGCCGTCAAGAGCATCAGCGGCAAGACCGTCGATGCGGTGTACGCCTGCGTCGACCGCGACTACTTCCCGGTGCGCAAGTGGGACGGCAGCAAGTTCGTGCTGCTGCGGACCCCGACCGCGGTCGGCGACTTGGCTCTGAACACCTGCGCGATTGAGGCAACAGCCCCCAACGATGTCTGGCTGTTTGGTGACCACGGCATCGGCCACTTCGATGGCACCGCGTGGTCGGTGGTCGAAAGCAGCCGACAGCGCTCAGTGCTGTCCGCCTGGTCGATCGGCAGCGATGGCATCGCCGTCGGCTGGAACGGACGCGTCCTTGTGCGCAGTGGCGCCATGTGGACCGTGCAAAACGAAGGGGCCGGATCCGACTACACCTTCGCGACGGGATTGGGCGCTCAAGCTGGCGTCGAATGGACCGCCATCCCGGGCGCCCTGCTGCAGCGGGTCGGGCGCGGTCCATGGCAGCGCCTACCGCACGACAAGATGGAAGTCACCAGCCTGCTGCCAACCAGCGCCACGCAGGCCTGGGCCACCACGACCAACAGCGGCCCCAATGCGGTGATGTTTTGGGACGGCACCCGCTTTGAATCCAAGGCTCCCGAGCTTGCGGCCTTTTGGATGAACGCAAGCTGGCAGAACCCCGACACCAGCGAGCTTTTGTTCGCCGGACATTCGGGTGTTGTCGGCTACAGCGGCGGGACCTTCACCCGACTGTTGACGGTCCCCGGCCTGGGCTGGGTGCAGTCGGTCCATGGCGCGGCTGGGGCCGACACCTGGGCGGTCGGCGACGATGGCGCGGCCTGGCGTCGTCGCGGTGCGGCCAGCTTCATGCCGATCAGCAGCGGCGTCACCAGCGACCTGTCCGTCGTCCACGTCGTCAGCAACAGCGAGGTCTACATCGGCGGAACATCATCCACGCTTTTGCGCTACGACGGCACGGCCTTCTTCAGTCGGTCGCTGCCTGCCCTGCACAACGGCAGTCGCAACTACTTGATGGTCGTCGATATCGACGGCGAACTAAGCAGCCCGCGCGGCCTGTGGGTCTTGGTCAGCGGCGGCGAAGTCATTGAGCTTCACGAAGGCAAAGAGCCCATCGTTCACTCGCTGCACTTCGAGGGAAACCAGCTTAAGTTCGTCACCCCGAATCAGCTGCTGGTCATCGGATCAGGTGACAGCGTCGCGCGAAAAGTCCTGTAGCCGCCCCGCTTCGATCGCCCATGCAAGCGATCTCGGATATGGGCATAAATCACTTATAAATATTAATAAAATCCATCGCTGACCTAGTTTTCGCGGTACAGGGCGAACAGGATGCGGCTGGTGCCGACGCGGCGACGGAAGATCAGCTCGAGGGCAGTGTGGTAGTTGTCCAGCGACATCAGCTGCGGGTTTTCGACGCGCGAGTCGTTGCTAAGCAGGCGCTGCACAACCAGCGCAGCCTGCACGACGCGGGCATAGCCGACGTTGGACATCCAGTCGGAAAGCAGGAAGCCTTCCAGGCGCTTGTGGCGATAGACCAGCTCGCTGGGGTCGAAGGTGCAGTCAACATCGGGCTGGCTGCCGCACATCAGCAGGCTGCCGCCCGTCGGTAAGGCTCGCAGCAACAGGTCGCTGTTTAAGCCGGCGTTGGCTTCGATGACGACGCTGATGCCGTGGGCTTCAAAAGCCTGCGAGAGCTGCTGCGGGAACACCGTCGACTGGCTGTTTAGGATGTGCGTCGCGCCCAGCCCCGACAGCGCTTCGCCTTGCTCGCCCCGTTCGATGATGTGCAGCGTCGGTACCCGCCGTCGAAGCGAAAGCTGCGCCAGCATGCGGCCCAGCGGCGAATCCCCCGCCGTGTGCGCGATCCCGCGCGAGCCTCGACCGCGCGCCGTGTCCAGAAGCGCCCAGGCCATGATGCCCGAGCTAAGCAGCGTCGCCCCCTGTTCGTAGCTGACGAAGCTGCGCAGCGGGATGCACTGCCACGCGGGGACGCAGACGTATTCGGCCCAGGTGCCGTCGCCGCTGCTGGACACGACGCAGGCGACCCGACGGCCGACCAGCGCACGCGCCAAAAGACCGCCGCCGCTGCCGACGACCAGGCCGCTGCACTCGACGCCGGGGACGATGGGCAGGGGGCGCTGGACGCCATAGCGCCCGTGCAGAAACAGCAGGTCGGCGGGTCCGACCGGGGCTGCGTGCACGCGGACCAGGACCTCGCCGGGGGCCGGCTGGGGCACGGGGCGGTTGTTGACATACACCAGCGAGACCCCGTCGTACGCGCGCAGCTCGAGGGCGCGCATGATCTTGGGGCGCGTCGCCAGAATGGGCAGAACGGCACTGCTCAGGCCGGCTAGGGCCTGAATGTCGCGCTGAGAGGATTTCGCAGG
>JAYRFD010001346.1:0-3868 GCA_041908565.1 Polyangia bacterium
AAGAGATTGCGGTCTTCCGCGCTTTCGCGCGCACGGTGGACCAGGGCGAGCAGGGCTTCGTGGTGATCGACACGGCCCCGACCGGCCACACGCTACTCTTGCTGGATGCAGCGGAGGCATACCACCGCGAAGTCTTGCGAACGGCAGGCCACGCACCCGACGAGGTGCGGAGGCTGCTGCCGCGGCTGCGTGATAGGGCGTTTACTAAAATTCTTGTCGTGACGCTGCCCGAAGCGACCCCAGTGCATGAGGCGGCACAGCTTCAGCGCGATCTGGTGCGTGCTGACATTCATCCGTTTGCATGGGTCATCAACCAGAGCTTGATGCCGCTCGCTGTGACCGATCCGGTGCTTGTACAACGCCGCGCCCGTGAAGGCCGCTTCCACGATGAGGTGCGCAAGCTGACACAGCGGGTCGCGCTGATTCCGTGGACAGACACGCAGACCAGCCGGTTAGAACTGGCATCCACGGCTGACGCCGGGCTGGCCCATGCATCCGCAGCCGCTCAAACCGCCCCCTAAACCCACCCAAGATCTGCGGCTCACCGCTCGCAAGCACTTGCTCGACATGCAGACACATGGAAGCTGCATCGCGTGCAAACTCTCATTTCTCGACCGATACCTGACGCTGTGGATCTTCTTGGCGATGGGTGTCGGCGTTGCTCTTGGTTTCCTGGCACCTAGCTTTACCCAGGCGCTCAACCGCATGAGCTGCCAAGGAGGCGGCTGAACGAGCCGGCCAGAGCGCAGCCGGTCAGGTCGGGGCGGCCCAGCTGGCTCCCTATGACCCGGCGTTTGCCGCGCAGCAGATTCTTGGCCATCCGCCTGTGACTCCCGGTGGCCGCGTGATCACTCCGCACGCGGCGGAACGCATGGCAAAGCCACCGTCAGGAAGAAGTCCCATGAGTGTTCATGAGGTTGATGAAGTGCTTGATCGAGGCACGCGGACTCGGAAGGTATCTCCTCATCCCCAAGGTGCAACCGTCACGGTGCAACACCCCGGAATGCCCGGAAAGCCGCAACAGGCGCGTGATCACCGTGATCAAGAACGACTAGCCGCCCTATCGGCAGACACCCAGGATGACCCACGAACAGCTCAGGCAGGACCTTCACAACTTCATAGATGGCAAGGACCGCTCGCTGGAGGCCGCAGGTCGTCTGGAAGTAGCGCTCGATAGGCTATTTCCAGACGATGAAGAAGTCGCTGATGTGGTGTTGGCGCTGGCGTCCTATCGACCTGGCGGCGGCGAGTATCTGTACGACGAGGCGCAGATCGCGAAGGTATGCCAGTGGCTACTCGGGCGACTGCCGACTGGCGAGCTGGCGCCCTAGATCTCCAAGCAGCGCCGGAGGCGACCCTGCGCCATGTGGTTGAGCGCGGGCCAAACAGCCACGATGGCGGACCAAGCGACGCTCCTCATCAATGCTTGGCGTCAGCACCAGCAATCGAATCCATGCCGCGTGGACAGGCGACAGCACCACTTATTCTTTCTTCGCCTCCTCCGCCTTCGCTCGCGCTACCGCCGCTGCCGCCGCTTCCGCCTCCGCCTGCGCCCGTTCGATCTCCGCGCGCAGTGGCCGCAGCTTGGCTTTGACTTGTCGCTTCCAGGCGGGGACGGAGACCTTGTCGTGCGTCACGCGATTGTTGTGAAAGCGGGCCTGCGGATCGGCGATGGGGACACAGCAGGTCGGAGTCTCTGCTGTCAAACGACAAGGTCGCGCACGACATCCCGGCGTGGATGTACGTCTATGCGGCCGCTTGAAGCGGGCCTACGCCGGTGGCTTGGCTGGCTGGGACGGGGCAAGCCTTCGACGATCGCGATCGGGGTGATAGCGCACGCCCGGCCGACCGCTGTTTAGGAACTCAATCCCGCACCCCTCCAGCGCAAGCTGAATGCGCCAGAGCGTGTCTTCTTTGACATGCGTCTTCCCGGCCTCGAAGTGCTTGATCGTGCGGTCGCTGACACCGGACAGCGTCGCAAGCTCTGCCTGCGAGATGCGCAGCAGTCCTCTCGCTGCGGTCAGGTGTTCCGGTAGAATCTGCATTTTTTCTTGACTTGGGAAGAAGAGTTCGCGAGCTTATTTCCCTAAATGGGAACTATTGAGCACTTCGCTGCTCAACGTCGCTGAACCCGCTGAACTTCGCATGCCCGTCCCGGCGCTGTCCAGCCAGGGGTTGGGGAGGGTCTGCGCGCTGTCTTGGAGGACCTTGCCATGTCCGCTCACATCGAATCGATTCCTCACGTCTCTGCCGTCGCTGCGCCGCCGTCGTCACCGCCGCGCCCCACCTGCAGCGAGCAGAGCCACGACGCGCTGAAAGCGGACCTGGCGACGTGGCGGGCTCTGCCCGTCGACAACTATTGGTTTCACGCGGGCACCCTGCATGAGCTTCGACGCTGCCCGCGCTGTGGATCGTCGCTGATGCGGCGGATCGAGATGGTCGATGTGCGCTATCCCGACGCGGCGTGAACCCACAATGCGCGAGCGGCGAGCGAACGATCACGGGCAGCGCTGGGGCGACGCGGTGCTGCGCCGACGGCGCGAGGCGCTGGGGCTTTCGCGCGAAGCCTTGGCGCAGCAGACGAGCCTTTCCCCCGCGACGATCCGCAACCTGGAACGCGGCAAGGTGCGCCGGCCCGAATCGACGACGCTGCGCCTGCTGTGCGGCGCGCTGTCGCTGCCGATGCCGGGTGACGAAGGGCTGTATCTGTCGATCGATGACGTGCCTGCGGATCGGCTGTGGCAGGTCACGCGCGCGGCGCTCGACGAATACGCACTGCGCCGCCGCGACCCCAAGCGCTTCGTCGCTGCGGTGGCGCCGGGCCAGGCCGCGCAGCAGGTGATCGAAGACCGCGATCTGGCGCTGCGCGTGTGCGACCTGTTGCGCGGCGCCGAAGACTTTTCACGCGACGAGGCGATGCATTCCCGCGCTGCCGCCCGTCGCTGTGGCACCGAAGGAGACCGCCCGTGAACCCACCCCGCTCAGCATCCGATGAGCGAAGCGTTCCGCCCGCCAACGCCGCAGCGATGCCGGCAGCGATCTCAGACGATCCGCGCGATTCCCCTCGCTGGCTGGCGGTCTATGTCATCGTAAATCACCCTGGCCGCGCAAAGTACTGGCTGTCGGTGGGCAAGGCGTTTGTGAACACTGACGGATCGCTGAACGTGCGCCTGGATGCGAACCCCATCGACGGCAAGCTGCACATTCGGCGCCCGAGCCTGCGCGAATCGCCCGGCGCAGCAGGCCAGGCAGCGACAGAAACTTCGACGGCGGACGCTACCACCGCGCGACCTCGAACCGATGCAGCAAAGCGTCCGCTGAGCACAAAGAGAGGCGGGCGTTGAGCGGGCCGCCTGATCCGACGCCGACGGCTGCTCAACCGATGCGGCGACGGCCAAGCGGCACGGCCACCCGCGCCAGATAGCCTTCGATGTCGGCTCGACGGAAATACCGCCGCCGTTCGCCCTTGGGCTTGATGGCAAGCTGCGCGACTTCAGGGTGGCGATCCAGCCAGGTCTGCAGGCGGCGCGCGACGTGGTTGCGCAGGCTCTGTTCCTGCCGTCGCCAGGCGTGGTATTCGGGCGTGCCGTGTCGCGGCTCCGGGGGAAGCTCGCGCCGGGGATGGATGCCCAAAAGCTTGGCGGTCTGCCAGGTATCCAGAAGTCCTTCCGGTTCGGGTCGGGCCGGCCCCCGCAGGGCGTCGGCCAGGCCCAGGCGATCGGTCAGGACCTGCAGCAGCTCAGCGACGGTCAGATCGATGACGCGTGTGTCGTCGGTGATGTCCCTTCTAAGGGGCATGTTAGAAGTAGTATCGAAGAATATTGAGTAATTTTCATCACTTAAAATTCGTTCATTATTCGATCGCCAG
>JAYRFD010001347.1:0-2279 GCA_041908565.1 Polyangia bacterium
GCGAACAAGGACGAAGGAACGGCCTTTGTCGCGCTGGGTGTGAAGCTAGAGACCGAAGCGGAAATCCGCGCAGCGCTGGCCAGTCTGTTCAATGCAGCGACGGTGGATCGCGTGATCGCACACTATGGCAGCGCGCCGATTGGGCCCGATACTGGACTGCGGATCTTGGGCGACTCGTTCGTCTGCGATGCGCGTCGGCTGGCTCGTTGGACGTCCGCGGCGTCGGTGCCGGCGTTCTATTACCACTTCACGCGCGAGTTCGCGTACCTGCTGCCCAACCTGGGCGCCTTCCACGGCGCCGAGCTGCCGTATCTGTTTCACACGCCGCTGGAATTCGTGACCATCAAGCCGAACGAAGAAGCGTTTTCAGCTCAGCTTCAGGGCTATTGGGCGCGCTTTGCGGCGACGGGCGATCCCAATGGCAAGACGCCGACCGCTGGCGTGACGGCTTGGCCGGCGTACGAGCGCAGCAGCGACCGCAGTCTGCGCTTGGATCTGACCACCCAAGTGGACACGGGCCTGCGCCGCACAGACTGCGACTTCTGGGATTCGCTGTGGCCGTAGCTGTGCCTGCGGTGTCGCGCGCGCGGTACGATATGGCATGGCGCTCTATCGTCTGCAGCATCCACGTCAGCTAGCCTCCCCGCGCGAGGCAGCCCTTCTGTTCCAAGCGCTGGGGGAGGCGCGCGTGAAGGTGTATGGCCTTGCCACGCGCGATCCAGAAAAGATCGCGCACCAGATCGCGGCCGTCGATCCTCGGTACCCGCGCACGCTGTCGTTTGAAGGCGGCCAGCTTACGGCTGAAGCGCGAGCAGCGCTGTCGCAGCTTGCCGTCGCTGGGTACGACTACCTTGATGTGGTGTCGCACCAGGCCAATCTGCGCTGCTGGCCCGCGCTGTATTCATGGGTGCATGCCAAAGGGGACCGCGCAGCGCTGGCGGCCGCGCTGGGACTTCCGCGCATCGAATCGAACTTTTCAGCGACCGACCTTAAGGGGCGCTTCCACGATGATGGCCGTCTTTATCCGATCGATGTCGAGACCAAGCATCCCCAGCCGGCCTGGAAACTGTTCGATGTGTTGGCAGGCGACAGCCTGCATCGCGGCTATATCGTCGGCGCGCAGGTCGCGGCACTTGCGCCTCTGCAGCGCTTCCTGACCCACTGCGGAGTCGAGGTCCAAGTCGATCTGGAAATCGCCGTGCCGCAAGCGCAGATCTTGGGTCAGCACATCTTCGGTGCGACGTGCAACTGGCAAGCCGGCGGTGTCATGGTGAACTTCCCCGAGGGCTCTGTCGAAGGCACGCTGACTTCAAGTACGAATTCCCAAGCGAACCGACAGAAATGGCGAGACCGCATGGACCAAGCATTCAAGAAAGCGGGCCTCACCTGAGCGTCGCCTGGTGCTGCTGGTTCCGTCGAAGATCGATGGCAGCCGAGCAGCATGCGCCCCACTGCGTTCCCGTCCGTAAGGTCGCGCTGTGCCGATCTGTACGAGCCGAGAGCGCCCAGGACCACCCCGCCCTCCGTCAGCCGATGTGCGCCAACCTCTCCGCAGCGTAATCGCGTCTGAGGATCGCCCCGTTGCTCCCGACGGCCCAGGCGGATGAGGCCGAGCTTCCCCAGACACCAAGGAGGATCTCGCGAGGCAACGGGTTGGTCATCGTGGTCCACTTGCTGCCGTCCCAGTGCGTGATCGCAAACGTGCCGACTGAATACACGTCATTGCTGGCGGTGCCCCACAGCGAAAGCAGGGACCCCGATACGCCCGAGGGGGTCTGCGCGAAGCCCGATCCTGTGTGGTGCAGCAAGGTGCCGCCGACGCCTGACACCCATAGGTCCTGCGGGCCCAGGCCATAGACGCTCAGCAGATCGACATCGACGCCTGACACGACGCTGCGCCAGGCTCCGTCAAAGCGCAGGATCGTGCCGGCATTGCCCACCGCCCACGCCTGACCAGGTCCGCTGGCCCAGATGTCGTTGATGTTGGCGCGCGGATCGGGGCTTTGTGGCGTCCACATGCCGTTGCCGCGCGTCACGACGACGCTGCCAGCGCCCACGGCACGCAGGGCGCCGCCCGCAGTACCGAAGACGTCCAGCAAGCTGCCGTTGGTCCCCGATGGCTCGGGCAGCCAGGTGCCGCCGCTGTTCCGGAAGATGGTGCCGCTGTCGGTGACGATCCAGGTGTCTGTGCCGTTGCCCCAGACGCCTTGCAACGGAATGAAGACCGGAGCCGTCACCGTCATCCAGGCAGTGCCGTTCCAGCGCACGATGCCGCCGAA
>JAYRFD010001348.1:0-12072 GCA_041908565.1 Polyangia bacterium
AAGCGAGCGCTTGGGGCCTCTTCTGCAGAACGTGCTGCGTTCGCTGCACTGCGCGCTTGCGGATCAGGCCCACCGCTGGCCCGCCGAGCTGGCGCGTGATGCCGACCTGTATTTGACCGTCGCGCGCAGCTTGCTGGAAGGCACGAAGGTGGCCGGTGTGCTGGGCAGCGATCCCGAAGCGCATGCGCTGCTGAGCGCGATCGAAGGGCACCAAGGTCTGCGCGCAATTGATCTGTTCGGGCGATCGCGACTTGTCGACTTTGGTGCCTATCTGCCGCGCGGGCACTACGACGGCAAGCTGGCGTCCTATTTCGCGGCCGCGATGTGGCTGTCGCGGATCGAGCTGAACTTGCAGTCGCGCGCCTGCCGAAGCTCGCAGCCGGGCACCACGCTGGATGCCAGCGAGACACCGCGCGAAGCGGCACTTGCGTTGGGCCTGGCAGAGCTTGCGCAGCGAGCCGGCGCACAAGACGCCATTGCCCTGCTCGATCGCGCGTGGGGGATGTTCGCCGGGAAGCGCGAAGATGTCTCGTTGGCCGATCTGGCAGCGCTGCGCAAGCAGGCTGGCCTGGCGGGTCCACCGTCGCTGGCAGACACCGCGAAGCTGCGTGCGGCGATCGGCGGAGGGTTTCGCAGAACGGCTCGCTTGTTCCCCATGCCGCAGGGGGTCAAGGACAGCGATCTGCCTGTGATCAGCACGTTCTTGGGTCCGCGCGTCGTGCCGGATACGGCGGCTGTGCATCACCTGATTCACGACGCGGTTCCAGGACGTCACCTGCTGCACGCGACCGATGTCGCGGCCGTGCTGGGTCACGATCGCGCGCGCACCCATCTGCAGGCAGATCTGTCGCAGTTCCCTGCGCTCGCCAGCAACTTGCAGCACGCAACCGAGCAGCTGAATCGATCCCTATCGGGCCCTGATCTGTACACAAGCTGGCTGACTGCGCTGCGTGGCTTGTCGCAGCGGCCCGACGGAATCTTGCCCAGCTACATGCAGAGTCCGGCCTTCGCCGATCTGCGCATCAACTCGGTGGTGGCTGGCTTCGCGCAACTACGTCACAACAATGTGCTGTTGGCGGGCAAAGAATACGGCGCGGCCGGCTGCGAGATCCCCGATGGCTTCGTCGATCCGGCGCCGGCCGTCTACGCTGCGCTTCTGGAATACAGCCGACGCGGCGATGCGCTGATGGCGGTCTTGGATCCCAACGATGCACTGGGTACCCGCGCGTACTTTTCGCGTCTGACCCGCACGCTGCGCGTGCTGCAGACCATCGTCGAAGACGAGCTAGCAGGTCGGCCGCTTTCGCCCGAACAGCGCCGCTTTCTTTCCATGGTGGCGGAGTTTCATCCGCCCAGCACCGGCGGCCCAGCGACGTACACCGGCTGGTACTTTGATCTGTTTCGATCGCGGCGCGAAGAAGGCCTTTCGGATGCGGCGCTGATTGCCGATTACTACGAATCGGCGGAAACCCAGCAGGTGGCGCATGTCGGCGTGACGGCTCCTCAGCTGGGCTTCTTTGCCGTGGACACGGGGGGACCGCCGCGCCTGTTTGTCGGCCCCGTCGCGCGCGGCTTCGAAGCGGTGGGGACCGGCGCCACCCACTTCCGCGATGCACAGGCCGAAACCGTCACCAAGATCGAGCCCTGGTCGACAAGCTATCGCGTGCCAGGGCTGCCGCAGCCACCCCTGGTGGTAGAACAGCGCGGCAACGAGTTTTCAGTTCGCAGCACGCGGGCGTTGGGGCCGGTGACCTTGACCGTGCTCGATCACCACCGCCGGCCCATCAGATCCGTGACGCAGCCAGTCGCCGATAAGCCGGTCCTGTTTCGCTTCACCTTGCCCAAGAGTGCATCGTTTGAAGCCCTGCACGTTCGGGTCGGCGCCTTCACCCACGTGGCCGTGGCGGTTGAAAATGCCGTCGAGATGTCGCCCATCGACTTTGTGCTTGGCGGCATGTCAGCAAGCGATGGCTAGTTGCCGCCCTTCCTGTTTGCGCGTCCTTATCCGCTGCGCAGCGCGCGCCACAGCGTCCACGGAGCTTCGGGAACAAGAAGCTGACGCCACGGCACGCGATAACGGCGCGCGAAGCTGGCCGTGATCAAAAAGGCGCTGGTCACATAGGCCAGCGTGCTGGCCATCGCCGCCCCGACGATGCCATGACGTGGCAGCAAGATCAGGTTGGCCGCCACATTGACCCCTAGCGCGGCTAGCTGCGACAGCAAGATCGCCCGCGGATAGCCGTGCTCACCGGATAGAGTTCCTGCCAATGGACTAGCAAAGCAAGTCGCCACGCAGCCGCCCAGCACCCACAGGCAGGGGACGAACGATCCGGAAAAGCGCGCGCCGAAGAACAGCACCAGAAGCGGCTGCCCGATCAGGAACATCGCAAGCAGGGCGGCGCCTCCCAGCCACAGCGCCAGCTTGGCGGCGCGCAGCGTGACCCGCGTCACGTCTTCGCGGGCGGCCGCTTTGGCAAACAGCACGGCGTTGAGCGTGCTGGGCACAAACAGGACCAGCTCTGCGATGCGGACACCGGCCTGATACAGACCCAGATCGTGCGTCATGCTGGCGGCGGGGACCAAGCGCTCGATCAGGTACACGTCGATGCGCAGAAGCAGCAAGTCCAGCAGCACTCCGATGTAGCTGCGCAGGCCGATCCGTCGTGCGCGCTGGGCCGCAGCGTCGTGATCCGGTTTGTTTGGTTTGTCCGTCGCAGAGGATGCAGAGTCTGCGGATACCGTATCGATTGCGGGAGGTACGGCGGGGCTTTGCTGTGCAAACGCAGCTTGCGATGCGGCAATCCACAGCAGGTGCGCGGCAAGCTGCAACAGCAGTGCGGAATCGGTGTTCAGCACGCCGAGCCGCCACAGGATCAGCAGCGCGCCGCTAAGCAAGATCTGCACGGCGCCGTTGATGCGGTTCTGCGCTGCGAAGCGCTGCCCGCCCCAAAGCAGCGCGTTCTGCACATCGCGTGCGAACTGCGCAACCACCAGCACCGCGCAGATCAGCAGCAAGACCAGCGTCCTTGACGGCAGGCGGACGCGCGACGAAAGCCAGGTGTACGTCGGAAGCGCTGCGATCGTGATGGCCAGCAGCAGCAAGCCTTGCCGCAGTGACAGGCGACGCAAAGCAGACAGGCGGCGCGCTTCATTTTCGTGGCGGCGCGACTCGCCAACTACCAGGGCCAAGCCGCCGGGCAGGCCGAAAGAAAGCAGGGCCACCCACAGGTTTACGTCGACCAGCGCCGCGGAATACAGACCCAGGCCGGCCGGCCCCAAGCCGCGTGCCAGCACGCTGCCCTGCAGAAGCGAAAGCGGCATCAGCAAGGTGCGCAGTGCCAGCGCCGCCAGCGTCGCTTGCATCAGCGACGGAGAACGTGCCTCAGCGGCGGTCGTCACTCGATCTGTCGTTGCCGGATCTGTCGTTGCCGGATCTGTCGTTGCCGGATCTGTCGTTGCCGGATCTGTCCTTGCTCGATCAGCTGTTGCTCGATCGGGCGTTGCCGGATCAGGCGCTGTTGAATCGGGATTCATCGGCGCGGGCTCTTGTCGCGGCAAAGATGCAGAGCCACCTGGGCGCAGCGCCGCCAGACTACTCGCGGGATCCGCTGTGGTACGGATTGAACTGCGGCAGACCAGCCCGTTCGCCGGCGATGCGCGAAAGCTCGTCACTGGTATAGGCGTTGCTGTTGCCTTCGGGCAGATGGGTGCGGATGAAGGCCTCGATGGCTCGGCGGCCTTTGCGTCCCATGCTGTCTTCGCCCGCGCTTCCATCGGAACAGTCGGCCCACTTTTCGTAGATCTCGCGCCGGCGCTGCACAGCCGATT
Organism: Polyangia bacterium; assembly: GCA_041908565.1. Lineage (GTDB taxonomy): Bacteria > Myxococcota_A > Polyangia > Palsa-1104 > JAEUJZ01 > JAEUJZ01. The sequence goes on from JAYRFD010001348.1 coordinate 3,829, forward strand.
TGCTGCTTTGCCAGATCAGCGACAGCTGTTCTTCCAGGGTGGCCAGGCCCTTGTCGCTCGACTCTTGGGCCCACTTGCGGCGTAGCTCGGCGCGCTTTTCTTCCGAAAAGTCTGCGAAGCGGCGCTTCTCGGAATAGTAGGGATCTTGGTTTTTGCCGCGCGTGATCAGGTCGGTGAGATCGAAGGAAAACGTCCCGCCTTTTTGGAAGCCGATGGGGAAGCGGTTTTCGAACTTCAGCGTGCCGTCTTTGGCGATGTGGGCAACGAAGTTGCGCGTCTCGGCCCGGAAGCCGCCGCCTTTGACTGGGATCAGCTCAAACGGCGGCTCCTTCTTTTCTTCCAGGCGTTCGTCCTTCAACAGACGATCCGGAGCCTTGGGGATCGGCGCCCCGGCGGCAGGCGCGCCAACGATGGTCGCCAGGCTCTTGGGAAACAGGTTGATGGGTCCCTTGGGCAGCGGCGTCGGCGCTGTCTCTGGCGGTCCGGGCGGCTGCGGCGGAACGATCAGCGCGGGACTCTGCGGGTCGAGCTGATCCTTAGACCGCTCGACGGGAAGCAGCTGTCGCGGCAGCGGCCGAGCCACCGGCTGGGGGGCCACCGCGGCAGGCTTTATGGGCTCTGGTGGCTTTTCGGGCTCGGGCGGTTTTTCCGGTTCCGGCAGGGGGGGCTTGGGCCGCTGCAGGATGTCCATGGCAATCGGCTGCGATCGACGCGTCTTGTTCGGCAGGGGTCGCAGGTACGCCGCTAAGAGCAAGCCGCTGTGCAACACCACGGCCAGCGAAAGTCCTGTGGTCATGCGCCCACGCATGCGGGACCCAAGGCCCGCTGCCTCGGCAAGCCGGCTGCTCGACATCAATGCGACCATTGCAAAGGAGTATGTCACAAGGGTCCGCGCCTGTCGCAATTTCACACACACGCGTTCCGCCGCTGCACAGAGGGATTCACAGACGCAGTCAGCCGGCACACAATGCCAACGTGGCAAGGATGTCAGCAGACTCGGCGGGAAGTGCACGGGGGGCCGCGCAGATGCGACGCATTGGGCAGATCTTGGCTCTTTGTTCTTGCCTTGGCGCGCCGTTCGAGTCGGTTCGGGCCGACGGAGGTCAGCCGGGTCACGCGGCAAGCGGCAAGCGGGCTGGCAAAGGGGACAAAGGGCGCGAGCCGACGCCCCCAGCCCCGGCGATTCCGACCGTCAACATCCCCGCGGAAGAGCTTCGCCAGCACGCGCATGCGCTTTCGGCACTGCGTCAGCAGCCTGGGCTATCCGAAGCAGAGCGCAGCCAGCGAACGCGACAGTACATCGCCGAGCAGCTCTACGAGACCGGCCTTCTGCCCGGCGGAGACGGCCAGCACGGCATCGCGGGGTTGAGTCAGAGCGTAAGCCTGCTGCGCGTGCGATCGCAGCTGCGCGGGGCTCCGCAGTTTCGCAGCACCGCGACCACGATCCCGGTGCGGATCACCGTGGCCCCGCGCGAGGTCGTGCTGTTTAGCGGCGCCCCAAAAGCAGAGATCGCGCTGCAAGACAGCGAGCTTGTGTTCGCGGGCTATGGCATCACCGCCCCCGATCGCGCCTGGGACGACTACAAGGGCATCGATGTTCGCGGCAAGGTTGTGCTGCTTCTCGACGGTACTCCGGCGGAAACAGGCACAGGTGGTGGCCGGACGTGGGCGGCAGGGCGCTGGACGCAGAAGTTTGCCGAAGCGCTGCGCCGCGGCGCAGTGGGCGTGCTGGTGGTCCATGACAGCCAGCGCGCGGCAGAGCCCATGGACCGACTGCGTAGCTACTTCGGCGGCGAGCGTCTGCTGATGGCGACTGTGGCGGATGCTCCGGCCTTGCAGATCGGCGGCTATGTCAGCGATGAAGCGGCGCGTCGCTTGCTTTTGGCAGCGGGGCTGGACTTGGAAAAGCAGCAGCAAGCCGCGCAGAGCCGCGACTTCACGCCGGCCGCGCTGCGCGTGCGAATGAGCGCACAGCTGCAAAATCAGGTTCAGCCCTTCGAAAGCGCAAACCTGATCGGCATCCTGCCCGGCACCGATGAAACCGCGCGCAGCGAAGCGGTGGTCTTAAGCACGCACATCGATCATCTGCCGGGCGCATTCGATGCCGAACAGCCCGATGCGCTGCGCCCACTGCCGGGAGTGCGCGACCACGTGGTGGGGGCTGCGGGTCTTCTGGCGATGGCGCGCGCCACGCGTCAGCTGCCACCGCCACGCCGTTCGCTGATCTTTGCCTTCCTGACCGGTCATGGTGAGTCGTTTGCGGGAGCGCAGCGCTTGTTGAAGCGGCTTCCCCAGCCGGTCGAGCGGGTCGTGGCCAACATCCACATCGACGGCCTAAACGTCGGGGACAGCCGGCCAGAGCTTTTGCAGATTGGTCGCGGCAAGTCGAGCTTCGATGAGCTGGTCGATCGTCTGGCCAGCAGCCAGAAACGCTACGTCGTCGCCGATTCCCGTCCTGAGCGCGGCCTGCTGTATCGCAGCGATTCCTTTGTGTTTGCGAAGGCCGGCATCCCCGTGCTGTTCGTGATGCCGGTGGATGTCGACGGCTATTTGGCCGCGGATTACTTGCGGTCCAGCGACACCTTCCGCGAAAGCTGGAGCTTCGCCGGTGGCGCACAGGACTGCGCGCTGCTGTATCAAGCGGCGCTGCTGGTGGCCAGTGCGCGCACCCCACCGCAAGTCTTGGCGGGCGATGAGTTCGCGCCGCGCGCAAGTGCTGGATCTGGCGCAGGAAAGTAGCCGCCGCAGACAGATACGCCGGCTATTCACCGACGGTGCATCTTGTCCGCGGGCCGCGCTGCTGGAATGCACAGGCTGCACAGCGAACATCGATCGAACGCAGATCGGGCGTAGATCGAACGGGGGCCAGCCGCGTTCAGCAGAGGCAAGGAGACACTGATGATGAAGGCAATCGCTTCGACTCTTGCCCTGCTGTGCCTGCCCGCTGTGGCTTCAGCCAACGCACTGCGCGCCGATGGCGGCGCCTACGAAGTGCAGGTTCTGATCGATGGCGTTCCCTCGCAGACCTACCACCACAACGGAGAGTCGTTCGTGCTGGGCTCGCGCGGATCGCGGTACACACTGCGGGTGCACAACCGATCGGGTCAGCGAGTAGAAGCCGTTGTCTCGGTCGACGGGCGCGACGTGATCGACGGACGTACGGCGGACTATCAGCGCAAGCGTGGCTATCTTGTCGCGCCGTATTCGCAGATCGATATCGACGGCTGGCGTCTGTCACCTTCGGAAGTCGCGGCGTTCCGCTTTTCGAGCGTGGCCAGCTCATACGCCGGGCGGATGGGATCGACGCGTGATGTCGGCGTCATCGGCGTGGCGCTGTTCCCTGAACGACAGGAACCGCCCTATCCGGTCCTGGTGCCGCGTCCGCATCCACATCGCTACTACCACTACGAAGAGGGTCCCTCGACGTCAATGCGCGACAAGGGAGACGAGCGCAGCGCCGATGCCGCCCCGGAAGCCAAGGCCGCTCGTCCAGCGTCGCCGCCGCCTCCGCGCGGGGGATACGACGGGGGAGCCCTGGCCGATCGCGAACGGGCTATGCAGCGCCCCGGACTGGGCACCGCATTCGGCGAGCGCCTGGATTCGGCCGTGCAAGAAGTGCCGTTTGTTCGCCAAAACAGCGGCCAGCCCAGCATGGTCCTGGGGCTGCGCTACAACGACCGATCCGGGCTGTACGCGATGGGCATCAACGTCGACGGCTACCGCTATCCCTACAACGACAGCGATCTACGTCGCACCGCGCAGCCCTTCCCGACCAACCGAGGCTATGCCACGCCGCCGCCGGGCTGGGGCTGGGACTACTAAGCCCTAGCGTGGCCCTTCCGGGCTGACGCGCGCCGCCGCTTTCTTGCGATCCCGATCATCCAGCGTTCGCTGAATCAACAAGACCAACACCGGCTGCGAGCTTGCCAGCAACATCGACAGCGCCGCCAAGCGCGGAATGCCTTGGATCTGCTGTGTGCCTGGAAGCTCGACCAAGACCAGCGTGCCCAGAAAGGCCCCGATCGCCGACGCGACATGCTGCACGGCAGAGAGCAGTGACTGGTATCGCGCGCGCTCGCGTTCTTTTGGCACGCGGGCCGATAGCGTGGTGGCTGCGATGTTGCGACCGGACTGCGCGACCATGAACAGCGCAACGATGGCCTCGGCTGGCAGCAGCAAGTGATTGAACAAGAAGCCGCAGGTGATCACGCACAAAAGCGCGGTCGTTCCGCCCACCGCCATCGTCGAACTGCCGTAGCGATCGACCAGCCGACCGACGATGCGCAGCGCGATGAAGCTGCAGACACCGCCGATGGCATAGATGTGCTCCATGTGCGCGCGCGGTACTCCGCAGTTGTATTGGAAGTACGCGGACATGTTCGGGATGATCAAGAAGCTGGACATCATCGATGCCGCGATGGTCAGCAGAGCCAGCACGACTTCGCGCCGCAGGACCAAGCGTTCGACGCTGAATTCCGACGATGCCGCCGCATCGGCTTTCTTCAGATGATCGGTGACCGGTGGCAACAGCAGCACACAGGCCGCGCCCAGCGTCATCCCCAAGCCGGCCACCGCAAAGAACGGCAGTCGCCAGCCGCCATGGCGCGACAGCCACAGCCCAGCGGGCACGCCCAGCACCGATGCCACCGAAAACGCGCCCATCACCGCGCCAAACGCCCGCCCTCGTCGCTCGGGCGCGACCAAGTCGGTCAGGATCGAGATAGCCAGCGATGTTGCAGGCCCACCAAACATGCCGGCGATCACGCGCGCCAGCAGCAGGGAATACAGCCCGGTTGCCAGGCCACCAGCGGCGGTGCCAAGCACCAGGCCCACCAGCGAGACTCCGATGGCGCTGCGCCGATCGAAGCGATCCATAAAGAACGTCCCCAGCATGCCAGCCACGGCGGCCGCTGCCGCATAGCTGCCCGTCACCAAGCCCAAGCGCGATGTCGGGATGCCCAGCGCCGCAGAAAAGTCCGGCCCCAGCGGCGTCACCATCATGAAATCCAGAACATTGACGAACTGAATTCCGCCCAGCAGGAAGACCAGCGTCCGTTCTGAGAGTTTCTGCGCCAAGGATCGATACTCTGTCGCCTGCGCCCCTCGGTCATCCGTGCTGATCAGACGAACCACGCGGCGGCCCTTGGTCTGCCTATACAGCGCTGCCGGACCACGATCCCCGCGGGGCGGAAGAGGGACCTTAGCTAGCTTATCGCACTTCCCTAGACCAGATCATGGCGGACTGTCGCAGAGCCGACATGCGCGCGGCTCTGCGTAGCCACAAGTCGCACCTGGCCAAGTGCTTATCGTAGGTCTCCCAGCGCGGCGCGTGTCGCGGGATGACGCAGCGCATCGAGCTCGTCGGAAAATCGGTATCGACGCGCCCAGCCATAGCGAGCCCGCAGCATCGCCAAGCCCGCCCCTTCCTGCGCGGGATGAACCATGATCTCGGTCACGCCCGGGCGCGCGGATTCAATGGCGGCCACTAGGCGCGCAGGCGACATGCCCCCACTTTCGCTGAAGCCGACGAAGTGATCGGCCGTGCGCAGGCCGGTACCCGACAGTCGTCGCAAGGCTCGACGGGACAAGGTGCTTAGAATCGTCCACGCCGCGACGCGACGAACCGCACGCAGGCTGGGCGCTTCGCGGGGCACCCGCACAAAGGGAATGCGATAGCGCTGCGCCAAGCGCACCGTCAGGTCGAACAGCGGCGGCAGCAGGTGCACGTGCTTGTGACCATCCAGGTGCGAGGGCGAGATGCCGGCATCCAAGGCTCGCTCGATCTGCGCCCGCCACTCGGCTTCCACCGTCGCAAGGGGCAGCGCGCCGGTCGCGAACAGACCCAGCAGCGGTCCAAGCCCGTCGGGAAAGTGGCCGGCCGGACTGCACAAGCGCGACCTTGATGCTTCTTGGCAGATCGGATCCCCTTCACACAGCGTCAAGTGCACGCCGACACCAAGCTGCGGATGGTGATGGGCGATCGCGACGGCCTCTGCAAACCCTGCCCCGTTGCACAGCAAGGACGCGCGGTGCAGCGTTCCCGAAAGCACGCCGGCCAGGACCGCCTGGTTCTGGCTGTCGGTCCAGCCAAAGTCATCCGCGGTGATCAGCACCTGCCGCTGCGCTTGCGCTGCCATCGCTTAGCTCGCCGTCGGTGTTTTGGGCTGCGACTGCAGGTGTCGCCGCACTTCATCCAGGTGTTTGTGAACCAGAAGCTCGTGGTGCAGCACCAGCTCGATCCGTCCATCTGGCCCGATGACATAGGTGACGCGCTGACTGACGCTCAATAGTGGCCACAGCACGTCGTAGCGTCGGTTGATCTCGCGCGAGGCGTCGCCAATCATCGGGAAGGGGACGCCTTCTTTGTTGGCAAAGTCGCACTGCGTCTGCTCTTTGTCGACGGAGACGCCGATGACTTCAGCCCCCAAGGCGGCAATTTCCGAGTAGTGATCGCGAAAGCGTCGCGTCTCGATCGTGCAGCCAGTCGTGAAGGCTTTTGGAAAGAAGAACAGCACGACGCGGCGGCCGCGCAGGGCAGAAAGGGTCAGCTGCTTTCCGTTGCTGGTCGTCGCTGTGAAGTCTGGGGCCTGATCGCCTGCGCGTAGCATTCGTAGTTCCTTTTCCAAGACGGGGATCGGTCGTGTGCCCTCAGCTGACAGCCCAGAAACCTTGGGGATTTTCGGACAGTAGCCGGCGCAGGCGACACACTAGAGCGAGGGCAGGGCAGGGAGCAAGCGCGCGCTGACGGGGAGATTCGGGGCCTGCTTGTGGACCCCAGTTTCGCCAAGAGCGATCAGGCTCGCAGGGCCTTTGGATGCCGAAAACCGCAGGCCATATCGCGGCCCATTCTGACCTGGCCTGCGGACGGCTTTCTCGACGGATAATTACTTGACAGCGACTTGCGACAGCACTACATCAACGCTCACATGAGCCGATTTCTACTCGCGCTGCGCTGCTTTTTGGCAGTGCTCACGCGGCGTCCCTTGCCGGAACAGGCCGCACTGCTGTTGTTGCCGGCCCCCACGCAAAAGCCAGAGCCGCCCGCCAAGCCAGAGCTTGAGGCGCCGGTTGCCCAGCCCGTCGAGCCCAAGCCCGCCCCCGCTGCCATCGCTGCGCCGGCAGATCAGCCCAAGCCCGCCCCCGCTGCGGTCCTATCCGACGAAGATCGTCTGGCCGCCTGTCGTCGCGGAGCGGTGCAGATCCTCAGCATCCTGCAGCGCGAAGGTCGCTTGCTGGACTTCCTGATGGAAAACGTCGACGGCTACACCGACGCGCAGATCGGCGCAGCGGTGCGCGACATCCATCGCGGCTGCCGCAAGGCCCTGGCGGAACACATCAAGCCCACACCCATCCGCAGCGAAGCAGATGAGTCGGTTGTCCGCGTCCAGTCCGGTTATGATCCGTCTCAGGTTCGTCTGATCGGGCGCGTGACGGGGCGCCCTCCCTTCGAAGGAACGCTGCGTCACCACGGCTGGCGAGCCAGTGAAATTCATCTAAGCGATATCCCAAGCGGGCACGACGTCACCGTCATCTGCCCGGCCGAGGTCGAAATCGGGGCATGAGCTCACACAGCCGCTACATCGTTGGTATCGACTTGGGCACGACGCACACCGTCGCTGCCTTTCTGGATACGCAGAGCTTTGATCCCGATGAAGCGCCTCCTGCTCCAAGCCTGTTTGCGATTCCGCAGGTGGTCCAGCCCGGCCAGGTTGAGTCGCGGCCCCTGTTGCCATCGTTTCTGTATCTGGCGGGCGAACATGACTTCCCGCGCGGCGCCTTGGATCTACCGTGGGCCGGTGGGCAGGACCGCAGCTTCGTCGTCGGTGAGCTAGCCAGGCAGCACGGGGCCTTGGTCCCGATGCGCTTGGTCTCTTCAGCCAAGTCTTGGCTGTGTCACGACGGGGTCGATCGCACCGCGGCCATCCTGCCGCACGCTGCTCCGGCGGATGGTCCCGACGCCGTGCCCAAGGTCAGCCCGGTCGAAGCATCGGCGCGCTATCTGAGCCACCTGCGCGAAGCCTGGGATGCACAGATGGCTGCCCACGATCCGACGGCGCGCTTGGCCGATCAGGAAGTGCTTCTGACGGTGCCGGCTTCGTTCGATGCGGTCGCGCGCGATCTGACGGTGCGGGCTGCGCAGGCGGCGGGCCTGGGCCGCGTGACGCTGCTGGAAGAACCGCAGGCTGCGTTTTACGCGTGGCTGGGCAATCACCTGAAGGAATGGCGCGGCGTGCTGCGCGTCGG
>JAYRFD010001349.1:0-2923 GCA_041908565.1 Polyangia bacterium
CGCAGCCGAGCAGCGCAGGAAGCGCTTGCTGGCCGGGAAGCCGGGCACCGAGGCAAAGGCGTTGGGCGCGCTGCGATCACAGCCGGTGACCACGCCGGTGCGGCACTCGCCCTGCGTGATGCCGCAGGGGTCGCCCTTTTCCAGCAGGTTTAGGCCCATGACATCGTCGTTCGATCCGTTGCAGTCGTCATCGCGCGGGTTGTCGGCATCGCAGGTCTGCTTGCTGGGCTGCTTGGCGCCGAAGCACTTGGCGCCAGTACCCATGCCGTTTAGCTGACCGGGACACTGCGCCCGCTTGGCCACCATGGGATCCTGCACGCTGCTGACCGTCACCGCGCTGCAGACGCAGCGCCCCGACAGAGCGCCGGTCACGGCATCGGCCTTGCCGCACTCGCCATCGATGTCATCGGAACAGGTGGTGATGCCGACGCGCGTGGTAGCGCCGACGGTGTAGTTCTTGACCAGGGGAGCGCCGGTCGCGTCCGGGTTGCCTTCATCGACCAGTCCGTCGCAGTCATCGTCGACGCCGTTGCAGCGCTCGGTCGCAAACGGATGGATCTGCGCGCTGCTGTCATCGCAGTCGTAGTCCGCGGGATAGCCGTCCTTGTCGGCGTCGTTGGCGCACGGTCGATCGGCGACACAGCCCTGTGCGATGCCATCGCCACACTTTTCGGGCGCGCCAGGAAACACATCGGACTTGGTGTCGTCGCAGTCAACCGGCAAGCCGGTGGGGTTGCAGCCCACGGTGCCACGCGGGAAGCCGTCGCCGTCGGCGTCACAGGCGGCGCTGGGGCAGCCATTGCGCGCCTGGCCATCGCAGTCGGCATCCTGACTGACCAAGGTTGTCTGGAAGGTCGCGGCCTGGTTGCGGCACAGACCGCGCAGCGCGGCCGCCACCGAGCCACCGCCTTCTTTTCCTTGCAGGTCGCGTGTGATCAGCTCGACCCCTTCGAAGCTGCTGGATCCGGGGAAGACGCCGCGATCGTTGTCATCGCAGTCCAGCGCTTTGGCATAACCCACCGTCGGACAGCCGTTGGCGGTATCGCTGCGCTGGAAGCCGTCGCCGTCCAAGTCGCACGCGATGCAGCCCGCGCTGGGAGCACCATCACACGCCCAGTCCGTCAGCTGATCAGCGCAGTTCTTGGGCGCGCCGGGATAGATATTGGGATTGCTGTCGTTGCAGTCGCGCAGGCTGGGCGTGGGATCGTTCGGCGAATAACCGTCGCAGTCTTCGTCGACAAAGCACGGAGTCACAACGCCGGTGCAGTCAAAGTCGGTGTTGTTGTCGCAGCGCGCGGGCTGACACTGGCTTAGGTTGGCAAGCTTGTTGTGGTTGGTTGCGCAGCTCTTGCGGTCGGTGCACTGACAGCAGTTGCGCGGACGTGGGTTGCCGGGGAAGCGACGCGGATCGTTGTCGTCGCAGTCCAGGTTTTCGGTGACGCCGTCACCGTCCTTGTCGGCGCAGGCCTGCGGCACGGGACCGCAGGCGATGTCGATGGCCAGGCCGCACTTGGGCTGCGCCAGGGGGTTGATTTGCACGGCGTAAAACGGCACAGGCAGCGGCGTCTCGCCGGGGGCTGGATCGCGGTCGACGCAGTCCAGGATCTCGGGCTGTGCCTGATAGCGCGACCGCGCTTCTTCATTCGACCCCATCCACGGCACCCCGTCGGGAAAGTGGTCAAAGTCGCGGTCGAAATCGGGCTTCACTTCCAGCAGGTTCGCTTCTTTTTCGGTGGTTCCTGCGACCTTGACCAGCCCGGCATAGAAGTATTCAGAATCGCGCGCCGTGGGGATCATACCGTCGGGAACTAGCGCATCGGTAGCAGCCCGCACGTGCACCAGGTAGTTGCCGCCTTTGCCCAGCTTCAGGCCGATGCGCAGCGGATCGCTGCTGAGGTCGCGCCCGGCGGCCGCTCCCTCCAGCGGCTGGATGCCCGACTGATAGATGATGCTGCGCGAGTCGCGATCCTGCACCGTGACGGCGTACTGCTTGATCTGGACGCCCGACGGTGGGCGAATGGCCAGGACCATGGCGTTTTCGCCACCGCAGGCCGGCAAGAGCGACAGCAGGGACAGCGCCGCAAACAGCCAGGACAGCCGGGCCAAGCCGGGGCCTGGCGACGGCGCCTGCGGTCTTGTCTGCCCAGGCTGCTGTGCCCGCCCCGATCCGTCCGTGACCGAAGATGCTAGGCGGCGACCGAGGCTGCGCGCGGTCCCCTGGCCAGCCGGCCAGGGAGAGCGTACTGCGGTACGTGAGCACGCAGCCGACCGAGCCAACGACGCAGATTCGGCTTCGGACGGATTGGGGGCCAGGGTGCGGAGTGGCCGATCAAGTGCCGAACGCAAGGCGCGGTCAGGTAAGCAAGTCCTGAGCATGTGTGCTCCTAAAGGGGGGTCGGGAAGGCGGTGCGTCTAGTCGAGGGTCTTATCTGGCATGTTAACTGACCGCTGCCGCCCAGGTACAGCACATGTTTTCGAGGCTGAGCGCGCCTACTGCCGTATACTTTTTGGGACATGGCGACCCTGGCGCTGCCACCGCGCTTGTGGCTTCCGGATGCTCCGCTTGATGCGCACGTGCCGTCGCGCAGCGCAACGCCAGCGGGCAAGGGGCTGACCTTGGGTGGCAGCCTGTGGGCACCGTTTTCGACGGGCGGCGCGGTGCTTGGCGCAGCGCTTGGTGGCTCGGCATCGTCCAGCAGCACACCCCGCACACGCATGTCGGTAACGGCTGGCGAAGGTGCTCGCGTGCGTCGTCGGGCCTTGTGGCGCGGCGAAGGCGGTCTGCCCGATCAGCCCGCGCTGGTCGAGTGGTTTCCCGCCACACAGCTGCCAAGTGAGCACGCCGCCGCCGCGCGAGTGCGCGGTCTGTGTCATGCACAGCTCCTGCGTTTGTTGGCTATCGGAGCCGCGGATGCGCGCAGCG
>JAYRFD010001350.1:0-1924 GCA_041908565.1 Polyangia bacterium
GACCAGCAAGCTGCACTACCTGCGCATCGGCAAAGGTCCGGCCGTGGTCTTCCTGCACGGCATGGGCGGCGATCTATCGTCGTGGATTGAAGAGGCCCAGCGCCTGGAAAAGACCCACACGGTGGTGCTGATCGATCTGCCCGGGCATGGAGCATCGGCTGTGCCCCCGCAAGGGATCGATCTCGTCGATATTGGCCGTGAAGTCGCGCTGATCTTGGCCAATGAAAAGCTCGCTCCTGCCACGCTGGTTGGTCACTCGCTGGGAGCGGTGATCGCCGGCTATGCAGCGCTGGCCGACAAGACCGTCGTGCGATCGGTGGTCATGGTCGACTCGCTGGTCGATCCCTATCCGATCTCGCGCGAGGCGCGTGCCAAGCTGCGCGCGGCGCTGGGTCAGAACCAAGCGCAGGCGCTGCGCGACTTTTTCGGCGCCGGCACCAAAGACGCGGCCCAGCTAGACAAGATCGTCGCGGCCGGCACCCGCGTGACACCCAAGGTCTTCATGGGCTACCTCGACTTCGCCTGCGAGCGCGACGATCTGGCCGATCACATCGCCGAGATCAAAGTCCCGATTCACGCCATCGTCAGCCCCGTGATGACACAGGGCAAGGGCGAGCCCGCCCACGTCCAGGCGATCTTGGCGAAGGCTGGCTTCAACGGGCTGAGCGACTTCTCCTTCGACTATCTCGACGGCAGCAAGCACTGGCCGCACTGGGATCAGCCGGACGTCTTCCACGCCATGCTCAGCAAGCACTTGGCCCGCGTCGAGGGGACGCCCAGCGGACGCCCCGTCGCCAAGGTCCCCGGCGCTTCGCGCAACTAGCCCAGCCACATCGTCCCCACCCAAGGATCGCGCATGCAATTTCCTGAATATCGACCGCGCCGGATGCGGCGCAGCGAAGGTCTGCGACGCGTGGTGCGCGAGACCAGCCTGTCGACGGACAACCTGATCTATCCGCTGTTCGTCTGCCCTGGCAAGGACACGCGACGGCCGATCGTTTCGCTGCCTGGCCAAGATCAGGTCTCGGTCGATCAAGCCGTTGAAGAGGCCAAGCGCTGCCAGGACCTGGGCATCCCCGGCGTCATCCTATTTGGCGTTCCCGACGAAAAACGCAAGGACACCGTCGGCAGCGAAGCCTGGAACGACAACGGTCTGGTGCAGCAGGCGACGCGCGCCATCAAGCGGGCCTGCCCGGAACTGGTGGTCATCCTGGACTCGTGCTTCGACGAGTACACGACCCACGGCCACTGCGGCGTGGTGATGCCGGAAAACGGCTGGGCAGATGTCGACAACGACGCCACGCTGGAAAACCTGGCGCGCGTCGCGGTTTCACAGGCCAAGTGTGGCGCCGATCTGGTCGCTCCATCGGGAATGATGGATGGCTTTGTCACCGCCTGCCGTGAAGCCCTGGATGAAGCGGGCTTTGATCATGTCGGCATCCTGGCCTATTCCGCCAAGTACGCGAGCTGTTTTTACGGCCCCTTCCGTCAGGCGGCCGGCACCAACGCGGGCTTTGGTCACCGCAAGAGCTATCAGATGGATCCCGCCAACGGCCACGAGGCACTGCGGGAAGTGACGCTGGACGTCGGCGAAGGCGCCGATGTGGTGATGGTCAAGCCGGCGCTGTCGTATCTGGATGTGATCGCTCGCGTGCGCGATGACTGCGATCTGCCGATCGCGGCCTACAACGTCTCGGGCGAATACGCGATGCTCAAGGCGGCCGCGGAAAAAGGCTGGCTGGATCACGACCGCGCGATGATGGAAGTGCTGCTTTCCATCCGTCGGGCCGGTGCCGACATGATCCTGACGTATCACGCCAAAGAAGCGGCGGCGCTGCTGCAAAAGCGCCCGCAGCCCTAAGGCAAAGCAGAGAGGCTCCTGTGCAGGGCGATCCAGCGCCAAAGATGGCCCCGCCCGCGTCGC
>JAYRFD010001351.1:0-3660 GCA_041908565.1 Polyangia bacterium
AGCGACCGCAGCCGATGTAGGTCAGGGTGCGGATTGACGCGAAAGTGCGGCGCAAGCGGAAGATACAGATCGTCATACGAAAACGCGGGTGCAGTCATGGCTGTGTGTGTGTTGAGTCTTGGGTCTATCGCAAACGACGCGCGCTGCCGCTGCCGGTCGTGGCATCACATCAAACTGCGGCACCATATTCAGCATCGCATGCCGTCCCACCAAGCGTTCGCCGAAAGTGCGCCACATGCTGCACACCCAGCGCAGACTCGGTTGTTCCTTTGCATCAAAGCGTGCAGCAAGGCCACACCCAAGACCGCAGCCACCCGACCATCAAGGCTCACGAGATCTTAGCTAGTCTCGAGGGCAGCGACTGGTCTATAGTAAACGTGAGCGCCATCTGATCGACGGCGCCGTGGAGAGTGTAAAGCCTTCAATGCCGCAGCCGGCAGACATGATCGGCCGCACCTTGGCCCGGACCTATCAGATCGAGCGCCTCTTGGGAGGCGGCGGTATGGGTGCGGTCTATGCGGCGCGTCACGTGCGCACTGGCGGCATGTTTGCCGTCAAGGTCCTGCACCGAGAAACCGCCGCAGATGCCGAGATCTACAAGCGCTTCCAAGATGAAGCGCGCACGGTGTCGGCCCTGCGTCATCCGCACATCGTGCAGGTCACTGACTTCGACGCCGATGAAGACGGGGCCCCCTTCATCGTGATGGAGCTGCTGGAAGGCGAAGACCTGTACCAACGCCTGTGCACCGTCGGTAAGCTGCCCCTGGACCAAGTCCTGGACATTGGACGACAGGTTGGCAGCGCGCTGCACGCAGCACACGACCGCGGCGTCATCCACCGCGACATCAAGCCGCAGAACATCTATCTGGTCCGGCATGAGCTGGCCGACATGGTGACCGAGATCGCCAAGGTCGTGGACTTTGGCATCTCGAAGATCCGTCGAGCCGGAGCGCAGATGACGCGCGACATGACGATCTTGGGAACGCCCCAGTTCATGTCGCCCGAGGCCGCTCTGGGTCAGAACTCGCAGCTCGATGGTCGCGCCGATCAGTGGTCGTTGGGCGTGATCATGTACTTGGCCCTGTCGGGACGCCTGCCGTTCGACGGTGAAAACCTGGTCGGCGTGCTGTACATGGTCGTGCATGAACAGCCGACCCCACTCAAAGAGCTGTGCCCCGACGTACCGGATCATGTGATCAACGCCATCGCGCGCGCGATGTCCAAGAAGAAGGACGATCGTTTTCCGCGCATGGCTGACTTTGTCCGCGCCATCACCGGACATGGCCAAACGGTCGGCGCGCAGATGCGCTTCACATCGGGCATGCAGATGAACAGTGCCGTGATGCGCATGGCACTGCCGATCGATCCAGCCGCAGCGTCGGGGCAGGTACTGGGTCTGCCGGCCGCCGCCCAGCTTCAAGCGGCCCCACCGGCCGCCCATGCACAGCCAGCCGTGCAAGATGCGCCGACGCGCATTCCCAACCTGCCGGCCCCAGCTGCATACCCACCCAGCACGCCCAGCGCCGCCACGCGCATTCCACACCTGGAACGGCAGCCTGGCGGTACGCCGACTCCGATCACCAGCCCGCTTTCCGGCGGGACCGGCAATCCCCCAAGTGCTGTCACGCAGCCGCAGATCGCGCCCGCGCCCGAGATGGTGCGCACCATCCCAGCGATTGCGGGCGAGCTGCTGCCGATGACGGTGCCAGTCAGTCAGGCTCCGGCAGAGCTGGTGGCGACGCCCACCACGCCCACCGCGATGGCGCCGTTTCCTGAGATACCCACCCGCCTGAGCAGTCAGATCGCTGGGGACGCTGCCAGCACCGATGCGACCAAGCAGCGGCCTGCCAGCGGAAATACGCCGACCAGCATCTCGATGGCATCCACCGCCTTCGATTCTCTGCTGGCCGACAGCAGCAAGACCCCGGTCAACCGCCCGGGCGGTTCAAGCGGCAACGCAACTTCCGTCGAGACACGCGACCCATCAGAGCCGACCGATCTGCAGGCCGTGCCTACGCGCGTGGCATTCAACGCAGCAGGCGTCGGCCCAGGTTTGGACAACGACATCAAGGCCACGATCCCAATCACCGGCCTTGTCCCGCGCCTGAATCGCGACAGCCAGCCGCGCAGCCCAGCTCACATGATGAATGCCACCCTGCCGATGGGGGGCCTGAAGCTTTCCCAATCCGGCAGCTCGCTCGACGGGGGGTATCCCAATACGCTGTCGCGAGCAACCGGCGAACAAGCGGTGTCTTCATCGGGTCGGGCCGCACTCAGTCTGCAGCTGCAGCAGTTCCGCGAGCGCGCATTCGCGTTGACAGGCATCACCCCTCGACAGCCCAAGCGCCTGGCGATCGCTGGTGGAGCCCTGGCCGCGCTGGTCTTTGTCGTGCTGCTTTTGATCTTGCTCAGCAGCGGGGACAAGCCGACGGACGCCGGGCACTCACCGACCAGCGCAGCCCCTCCAAACACCGCAGCGGTCGACAACGCGGCCAACCCGCCAGAGCCCACCGGCGATCGACCGCCCGATAGCAACACAGGCACAGCGCAGGCGACGCCAACCAAGCCGCCCACTCCTCCCACAGTGGATGCGGCAGACAGCGACACCGATCCTGCCAACCCATCGACCGTCAAGGGCACCGATCCCAAGAAGCCTAAGACGCCGACCCCGCCGGTCGTGCGCAAGCCCAGCGGGCCGGCCGCCTCGCCTCCGAAGAAGAAGCCCAAGGTCTTCTAGCACTGGCTGGCGCCTGTGACTTGGGCAGCTGGGTGACCCGCGCACAGCAACTCCCGCGCGAGAAAGCCACATGAACCAAGCACAGGCTGCGAGCGCCGCACGCGAAACGCCTTCCGGACTGCCCACCTGGCTGGCTGATCGATACGAGTGGATCGAGACGCTGCACAGCGGGACCGCATCGGTCGTCGATCGAGCGCGCGATCGCCAGAGCCTGCAGTGCGTCGTGATCAAGCGCCCGGGTCCAGCCGCGTCCCTGGGCCGACAGCGCCTGCAGCACGAGGAGCGCATCCTGTCGGCGCTGCAGCCGGTGACAAGCGACCCTGCGTCGTCGACCGATCACGGCATCCCGCGCCCCCTGGCCTTTGTCGAAGGTCCAAGCGATGGCAAGGCACCTGGGTCTTGCGCATTGGTCTTGTCGGACTTGGGGGGCACGTCGCTAAGTCAGCGACTGCAGCAGTCGACGCCCCCGCTTCATCAAGGCGTGGCCATCGCGATTCAGCTGACCCAGATCCTCGATCGCATTCACCAGCACGATGTGATTCACAAAGATCTGAATCCCAACAACATCCTGATCCGCAGCACGGAAGCGCCAGGCGCCCCGGACGCGCTCGCAGTGCAGATCATCGACTTCAACTTGGCCACGCGCATGCCGCGCGAGCTGCAGCCCGCAATCAACCCCGACGGAGAAACCGCCCAGACAGCGGAAGCAGGCAGCACAGTGCCCCCGGATGCACTGGCGGGCCGATTGGAAGGAACGCTGGCGTATTTGTCGCCGGAACAGTCCGGGCGCATGAACCGCTCGCTGGACTATCGCACCGACTTGTACGCGCTGGGCGTCACGCTGTATCTGATGATTTCTGGTCAGCTGCCCTTCCCAAAGCGCTACACGCTGGAGCTTCTGTACTGCCACATCGCTCGACAGC
>JAYRFD010001352.1:0-1864 GCA_041908565.1 Polyangia bacterium
AAATTCGAGACGTAGTTCAGAAACCAGCCAGCCGCGCAGCCAGTCAGGCGGCCGCTTTTTGCCCGTCTCCGCGAAACAGAAAGCCCAGCAGAGCAACCGCGGAAAAGCAGGCACCGGCCGAAAACGTCAGCGCTGGCCCGTGCCCCTTCCACAGATAGCCGGCGATCACGCTGGCCAGCAAAAGAGCGCCACCCGACAGCAGGTTGTACATGCCAAAGGCGGTTCCGCGAAGCTCTGCTGGTGCTTCGTCCGCGACGAGAGCGGTCAGGATGCCCTGCGACAGCCCCATGTGCAGACCCCACAGCCCGGCGCCAACGAACACCCACAGCGCGCTGGGCGCAAACGCCAGAAACAGGTCCGCGACAATCAGCACGAAGATGCCCAAGATCAGCAAGGACCGCTTGCCGATGCGATCCGACAGGCGACCGGCCGGCCACGCCGCGGCCGCGTACACGATGTTCATGACGATCAGCAGCGTCGGGGCATACGCCGCTGGCAGGTGGATGCTGTCACCGCGCAAGATCAGAAAGGCATCGGAAAAGCGAGCCAAGGTCAGAAACGAAGACAGCACGCAGACCGACCAGAAGGCCGGGCTTAGCTTTTGCAGACGCTCGCGACGAAGTGGAAACGATGGACGCGGCCGATCGGCAGGACGCGGCGGTTCTTCGATCCCCAACCACAGGATCAGCACAACCAAAAGCGCGGGCACAAGCGCCAGCCAGAACACCAACCGGAAGTTGTCGCGCGATGCCAAAAGGATGACGATCGCGAGGATCGGTCCCAGGAACGCACCGACGGTGTCCAGCGACTGACGCAGGCCGTACGCGGCGCCTCGGATCTCTTTGGGCGTGATGTCGGCCAGCAGGGCATCGCGTGGGGCGACGCGGATTCCTTTGCCGATGCGATCGACAAAGCGCGCGAACAAAACGCTGCCCATGCTGTTCGCAAGCGGGAACAGCGGACGCACAACGAACGCTAGGCCGTACCCCAAAAGCAGAAGCGGCTTGCGCTTGCCGATGAAGTCGCTGATCGCGCCCGAGAAGATCTTGACGATGGCGGCGGTCGCCTCCGCGATGCCTTCGATGATGCCGACCCACAGCGCGCTGACTCCCAACAGCGACGTCAGAAACAACGGCAGCACGCTGTGGATCATCTCGGACGAGACATCCATAAACAGGCTGACCACGCCCAGCGCGATGACGCCGCGCGGCATGCGGATGGGCGGGGCTGCTTCGTCAGATCTTGGCTTGGCGGATTCGTCCACGCGGTGTCTCTGTAGTGTCTCTGTAGTGTCTCTGGGCTGACTCTGCGGTGTCGCTGCAAGCGTCCTAGGGAGTCATCGAGGCAAACGGTGGACGGCCTCTTTCCCAGTGAGTCTCGCCAATCGCAAGCTCGATCAGGTGATCGATGTCGCGGCCCAGGGCCTTTTGCAAAAGTCGCGGTGGCTCGTCCATGGGCTCGTCGGAAAGGCGGAACGTCGCGTAGTGCATGGGGATCAAGTGGCGTGCGCCCAGATCGTGGAAGGCCTTGGCGGCATCCTCGGGCGATATGTGCTGCGCGCACATAAACCAGCGCGGCTCATACGCACCAATTGGCAGCAGGGCGTAGTCCAGGTTGGCGAAGCGACGACCGATCTCTTTGAACGCGGCGGGATAGCCGGTGTCCCCCGCGAAGTAGACCTGCGACCCGCCAAGCTGCAGGACGTAGCCGCCCCACAGGGTTAGGCGGTCGTCGGAAAGGCCGCGTCGCGACCAGTGCTGGGCCGGCACCAGCGTGATCTGCGCTTTGGCTCCGCTTTCGGTGATGACCTCGGTGGTCTGCCACCAGTCAAGCTCGGTCACTTTGGGCAGACCGCGTCCGCGAA
>JAYRFD010001353.1:0-4651 GCA_041908565.1 Polyangia bacterium
GACAAGGATGTCGACAACGACACCGTGGTCGATCGCCTCGACAAGTGTCCCGATCGAGCCGGCCTGGTCGAAAACGCTGGCTGTCCCGATACCGACACCGATGGCGATGGCGTCGTTGATCGCCTGGACAAGTGCCCAAGCGAAGTCGGTCCCAAGGGCAACAAGGGCTGCCCGGATACCGACGGCGATGGCGACGGTGTGGTCGATCGCTTCGACAAGTGCCCGAACGAGCCTGAGACGCGCAACAACTACAAGGACAACGATGGCTGCCCCGATGAGCTACCGCCGAACCTGGCGAAGTTCGTTGGCACCATCCAGGGCCTGAAGTTCCTGCCGAACAAGGCCATCCTGACCAAAGAATCGCTGGCCATTCTGGACGAAGCGGTCCAGGTGCTGACCGAACACGCGAAGGTGAAGGTCGAGATCGCTGGCCACACGGACAACGTGGGCGTGGCGGCTGACAACATGACCCTGTCGCAGCAGCGCGCCGATGCCGTGAAGACCTATCTGGTCAGCAAGGGCATCGACGCCAATCGCCTGAATGCGCAGGGCTATGGTCAGACGCAGCCCGTGGCCGACAACGCCAACGCGGCTGGACGTGCCCAGAACCGCCGCGTCGAATTCAAGCTCCTGCCGACGGGTCGTGCGGCTGCGGCTGGCGCTGCGACTCCGGCTCAGGCTCCAGGAACGACGCCCCCGACGGCGGCCCCTGCACCGGGTCAGGCTCCCGCGGCGCCGCCAGCGGCTCCGGCGATGCCAGCGGCTCCGGCGATGCCAGCGGTTCCGACGATGCCAGCGGCTCCGACGATGCCAGCGGCTCCGGCTGTGCCAAGTGCTCCGGCTGTGCCGCCCGCGCCGCCTGCATGGCAAGCACCCGCGCCGCCCGCATGGCAGGCTCCATCGGCGCCCCCGGCGGCTGCACCTCCCGCGCCGCCCGCGTGGCAGGCTCCTCCGGCTCCGCCTGCGGCTGCTGCGCCGCCGGCGCCCCCGGCTTGGCAGGTACCCGCGGCTCCTCCGGCGGCTCCCGCGCCGCCCAGCGCACCGCCAAGCTGGCAGGCCCCGCCGCCACCAGCCCCCCCGGCTGCGCCGCCTGCGCCGCCGACCTGGCCTGCTCCGCCGGCTGAATCGCAGCCCGCTCCGCCGGCCCAGCCGCCCGCCTAAGCGTCTATTCCTTCCCCTGTAGCCCACCTGCTTCGGATGTTCGTCTTCCCCTCCCTCGGGTCTCTTTCCCCTCGGTCTCTCGTGTTGAGCCGTCTCTCCCGCCTGGCCTTGCAGCGACGCCTGGGCCGATCGAGCGCGCGGTTCGGTGCGCTCGTCGGGCTTGGCCTGCTTTGTTGGGGATGTGCCCCAGCCAAGTCGGTGCTGCGGCCGCAGCTGCAGCCAGAACAGCAGGCCGTGGTGGTCTACTACCCCGGCGAAGCGCTCTGCGAGCCGCGCATCGACCTGGGCTTTGTGCAGGGAATCGCCGGGCTGGAACCGCTGCCCGGCCAGAAGGCTCGAGAGCCAGCCACTCTCGAAGCCGCACTGGATTTCCTGCGTCTGGCGGCGTGGGAGCATGGCGCGAACGCCGTCCTTCTGCTCGATCGCAAGCAGAGCAGCAGCGAGGCGGTCTACGTCACCACCGGAACCGCGATCCGCTGCCAGCTTCCCGATACCAGCCCCCTAGATCCATGATTCCGTGCTTCGTGCTTCGTGTCCGTGATCCGTAGCAGCGCGTCCACGTTGGGATCCTGACTGCGGGCGAGCGGTCGCGCGGGCAAAGCCGTCCGGTGCGCTTGTCGTTTCGCTGCCGCCAGACCAGCGAAGTACCGCCGCCCGCTCGTCTGTACATGGTCGTGGCCGTGGACCGGGCGTTGTGCGAGCCCTTGATCGGCCCACTGCCGGGTCCACGCGTGCCTATGTCCTGCCGATGCTTGTCTTGCAGCCCACGTGACTGCGGACGCAGCGCCGCGCAAGATGTCGGCCACCGATTATCCGTCGGGTGTGCAGACCGTCTTGGGAAGAAGCGAAGAACGAAGGGAAGCGGAGGGGAGGGGAGACTTCGCAGCGTGTCGATGAAGAGAGCGAGGACCACACGCTGCAAGGAGGGAGGAGCGAGCGGCTCCCCCATCGCGATGCGACGGGGGGATCTCCAACGGGCCGTGACCGACGACCGACGCAGCAGATTGAGGCCGCAGCCTCTTTGTCGACACGCGGTTAGCGGACGATGAACGGGAAGGTCAGGGTCATGGGGTCGCCGCTGAACTCGCCGAACTTGGCGCCCTTGACGGCCTTGGCCACGCAGTCACCGCCGGCAGCCCCACCTTGTGGCGACGCGCTAGAGACGCGACCGTCGCCCTTGATCGTCAGCTTGACCATGACGGTGCCCGAAGCGCCTTCCGACTTGCAGCCCGACACGTTTACGCCCTTGAGCGTGCCCTGAACCGAGCTCATCGAAAGCTGCTCAGGCAGGTCCTTCTTGTCCGCGCCCTTGGCCGGCTTGCCGCCGCTGCCCGAGCTTGCCGTATCCAGCAGCGAGTCGAGATCGTCCTTCTTCTTCGGCGGAGCATCCTTCTTGGGCGGCGGGGGTGGGGCCGCTGGCTCTGGCGGCGCCTTGCCAACTTCCGGCTTGCTGCTGCCCGAGTCCTTGTCCTTGTCCTTGTCTTTGTCCTTGCCGCGCGACTTCTTGTCCGAATCGGACTTGCCAGAGCTACCGCTGTCCTTGCCGCTGGGCTTCTTGGTGTCGCTGCCGGCGGCCTTGGTGTCGCCCTTGCCGGGTTCGCTGGGCGTGCTGGGCTTGGTGCCCGGCGATTCGCTGCTGCCACTGGAACCGCTGGTCCCGGGATCCTTGCCGATGCTGGTCGTCCCGCTGCCCGTGTTGGCCACGGGGTCCTTGCCGGGGACGTTGGTCGCCACCGTGGGCTTGCCGCTGTCTTGCAGCAAGAACACGATCACACCGATCATGCCCAGGCCCAGGACGACCGCGACGCCGATCAGGGCGAAGACCCACTTGGGTGTGCCTTCCGACTCGCCGGCTGGTATCAGCACGGCGGGCGCGATCGGAGTGAACACCGGAGGCGCATCGCTGCTGCCGAAGAAGTCAGCCGGTCCCTTGCTTGCGCTTGGGCCCATGCCGCCGCCGCCTGGGCTGCCCAGCGTCGCGGCTGCCATGGCGCGGATGTCGATCAGGCCAGATGCCTCGCTTTGCGCGTTGGCGTAGCCAGCCTGGGCCTGCTGCTTGCTGCTTCCGCCACCGCCGCCGCCGCCCCCGCCCCCACCACTGGCTCCAGCCAGGGCGGACAGGTTGTTCAGCGAAAACAGAACCGAGTTTTCACTGCGGGCACCCATCATGGACTTGACCGGCGCATCCATGGCGCCACCGCCCGAGCCTTGGGGCTCTGGCTCGTGGGCTGGAGCGGCCGGCGAAGACGGCTCTGGCAGAGCCGCAGCCGGGGCTGGGGCCGGGGCCGGCGCCGCCGCCTTTTGATTGGCCATCGCCGCTTGAATGGCTGCGAAGTCCGGCGCATGCATGCCATCCGAGACGATCGTCGCCGCGCCAGGAGCCGCCGTGCGAACCGGCGCATCGATCCCCGGTGCAGCGCCCGCCAGCGATGGATCGGCAGAGGCACCACCGCCACCGGCAAACAGGGACTTGAAGTCCTCGATCGCCGACAGCTTCAGCCAGTCGTCGAAGCCTTCTCGCCAGCCATAGGTTTCGGCGTCGGCTTGACCGGCCTTGACCTTGCCTTGGACCTCGGCAACGGTCATCGGACCGACCTGCTCACGATCGATCACAAGGTGCCAAACGGCGTCGCTTGGCGGGGCGGCCGCTTCACTCGCGGGTGGCGCGTCTCCTCCGGCTGGAGGAGCAGCATCCCCGGCGGCAGCACCGGCCTCGCCTGGCCCCTTGTTGACCACGATCACGTGGCCACATTTCTTGCAGCGGATCTTGAAGGCCTTACCACTGACCTTCTCATCAGCAATCTGGTACTTGGTTGCGCAGTTATCGCAGACGATTTTCATGTGAGGACGTTCCCCTCGGCGTGTGCTCAGCTTATACGAAGCGCATTCGCGACCGCAAGCGCGGTTTCCCCTCGGAAATACATGGCGACAAGCATCCGGACTTCAGCGCTTCCATGGCCATTATCGGAAAGGATTTCGCAGCATTACGGTCTCTGCTCGGCCGGCGCCCACCGAAATCAGGCAGCAATCCACACCCAGCAGTGTTTCGATACGCCGTACGTAACGCTTTGCCGGGGCCGGAAGATCTTCGACTTCGCGCACGCCGGTCAGATCGGCATCCCAGCCATCCAGTTCTTCGTAGACCGGGGTGGCCCGATCCAGATCGTCGACATCGCAGGGTAGCTCGTCGCGGAAGTCGCTGGATCCGCTGCCACCGGGCGTCGCAGCCAAGCGGTAGCCGATGCACATCTTCAGCTTCTTGATTCCCCGCAGGACGTCCAGCTTGGTCAAGGCCAGGCCGGACATGCCGTTCCAGCGCACGGCCAGGCGCAGGGCCGCGACGTCCAGCCAGCCACAGCGGCGCGGCCGACCCGTCGTCGCCCCGAACTCGGCCCCGGCTTGTCGCAGGGCATCGCCGGCATCGCCGTGTAGCTCTGTCGGGAAGGGACCGGAGCCGACGCGCGTCTCGTAGGCCTTGGTAATGCCGATC
>JAYRFD010001354.1:0-1673 GCA_041908565.1 Polyangia bacterium
AAAAACCGCCCCGCCTCAAAAAACCGCTCCCCCTCAGGGAACCCGCACCTTCGCGAAGTACAGCGGGACCTACCCCCCTTCGTTCACGAAGGGGGGATGGGGGGGAAGCCCATCGTCGAAGCCCAGCCCCAAACTCCACTGAGCCATCCCAAGGAAAGGTGAGCGCGAGAGGAAAACCTTTCGGGGTTTTCCTCTCGCAAAAGCCCGGCGCTGCAAGCGCCCCCCCGCGCCGGGAAGCGCCCCAATCCCCGCGCTGGGAAGCGCCCCTTCACCCACAGCCCTTTAAGACGGTGACTGCCCACAAACAAGCGTGATACGATCCAACCGGAGCATTTTGTGAAGAAAGGACGCATCCATGTCTGAGCAAGCGCCCGTCGCCGGTAGCCCTGCAGGGGACGTCGACGATGGCTTGACCGCGATGACTCGCACCGTCCTTGGCTTGGTCAATGAAGCCAGAAAGGGCCTGGGCCTGCGCCTGCTGTCGATCTCGCCCAAGCTGATGCAGTCGGCGGCCGAGCACGCCAACGACATGGTGCGCCGCGGCTACTTCCACTTTCAGGGGCAAAACGGCGGCGAAGACCTGGAAGCGCGCGTCAAGCGCCTGGGCTTTTCGGGACGCACCGCCGTCGCCCTGGGCCGCGGCACCGAAGACGCGGAAGAGACGACGCGGCACTGGCTGGCCGACAGCACGACTCGCCCCAGCCTGCTGGATGCGGAATATCGCGAGCTGGGCGTCGGGGCCTTCGCCGGCCACTGGGTGCTGCTGGTCGGCGTGCCGGATCTGGTGATCGACGACAAGCTGCGGGCCCGCGTGCGTCAGCTGATCAACGACGAACGGCTGAGCTGTCGGGCGGCGCCCCTGGAAGAACATCTGCAGCTGAACCATCAGGCCCAGGTGCACTGCCTGGACATGGCGGCTCGCAGCTACTTTTCCAACGTCAATCCCGAGGGCAAAGACGAAAACCAGCGCGCGCTTACCGCCGGCTACGAAGGCAAGGTGCGCATGGTGCTGTCAGACAAAGAAGCGGTCGAAGACGCCGTCGCGGCATGGCTGAACAGCGCGTCGGTGCGGGCCGCCATCGTCGACCCTGCGATGTTTGCCTTCGGCGTTGGCATGTTCAACGGCAAGTGGGCTCTGCTGCTGGGCGCCCAGCTTGAGATCAAGCAGAAGCCCGATGCCGAGCTGGAGACCGACTTGGTCACCGCCTTCAACGCGCAGCGCGCCGGGGCCAAGCTGCCGCCGTTTCGCGTGGTGCCCATCCTGAAGCAAGCGGCCGACGGCCACAGCGCCGACATGGCCGGCAAGGGCTTTTTGGCCTATGAGCATCCCGAAGCGCGCGGCATCAACGGCTGGCTGAAAGAAGTCGGCTACAAGGGTCGTACGTTTCCGGCGGTGACCAAGGGGCCGACCAACGCCGATGCGGTGCTGAAGATCTTTCTGGGCAGCGCCGGGCACAAGCAGCAGCTTCTAAACGGCGAGCTGAAAGAGATCGGCGTCAGCGTTCAGAAGGGCTACTGGACGGTCATCCTGGCGGCGCCGCAGGTGGAAGCCAGCGGGGCTGTGCGCGAAGACTTGCTAAAGCAGCTAAACACCCAGCGGACCGCGGCCAATGTGGCTCCCGTCGATCTGTCGCTGCTGCTGAACGCCGCGGCGCAGCTTTTTGCCGAAGACA
>JAYRFD010001355.1:0-10665 GCA_041908565.1 Polyangia bacterium
CGTCGTGCAGTCGCCCGTGCCCGAGCTAGAGCTAAAGGGTGTCGCGCGCAAGCTGCGTCCCGGCGAAAAGAGTCCCGCGGCCCCGCAGTAAGCGCTGATGTCGTTTAGCGACTACCAAGTCAGCGAGCAGCTTTACGACAGTACGCACACCACCGTCTGGCGGGCCGTGCGCAAGCGCGACCATCAGCCCGTCATCCTCAAGTGCCTCAAAGCGCCGCTGGTGACCGTCGAACGGCGGGCTCGCTTCAAGCGCGAGTTCGAGCTGGCGCGTTCCTGCAATCCAGGCCCAACCCCCGATGGGCGAATCGCCCACGTCATCGAGACGTACGCGCTGCACCTGGGGCGCGAGCAGTGGATCATCGAACAGGAAGACATCGGCGGCGAGTCGCTAAGCCGCACGCTGGATCTGCTTGGCGATGCCCCCCAGCACTCGCGATCGGATGGCTCCGCGGTGTTGCCCATTGAACACGTGCTGCAGATCGCGCTGGCCCTGACCCGCGCGCTGGGTGGGCTGCAGCAGCGACAGATCATCCACTGCGATCTGAACCCGCAGAACATCGTCTGGAATGCGCGCACGGGCGCGGTGCGGCTGATCGACTTTGGGCTGTCGCGTTCCTATGCCGACCTGCAGCCGCAGGCGCGAACCGTGTACACGATCGAAGGCACGCTGCCGTACATGGCGCCAGAGCAGTCGGGACGCATGAACCGCGGCGTGGACTATCGCTGCGATTTCTATTCGCTGGGGGCCACGCTGTATCAGCTTCTGACGGGCAGTGTGCCGTTCCGCGGGCACGATCCGCTGGAGCTGATCCATTCCCACATCGCACGGACTCCGCAGCCGCCGCAAGAAGTGAATCCGGCGATTTCCCCGACGCTGTCGGCCATCGTGCTGAAGCTGCTGGCCAAGAACGCAGAAGATCGTTACCAGCACGCCTGGGGAATCGAAGCGGATCTGCAGCGCTGCTTGGACGCCGTGGCGCGCGGTGAAGCGCTGCCCAACTTTTCGATCGGCAGCAAAGACGTTTCAGAGCGCCTGCAGATCCCCAAGAAGCTGTACGGGCGTGAGCCGGAAGTGGAAAAGCTGCTGGCGGCGTTTGATCGCGTCGTGCAAGGCGGCCCGCCCGAGCTTCTGCTGGTGTCGGGCTATTCCGGCATCGGCAAGTCCGCGCTGATTTACGAGGTCTACAAGCCAGTCACGCAGCATCGGGGATACTTCGCTGCAGGCAAGTTCGATCCGTTTCAGCGCGGCGTGCCCTACAGCGCCGTCTCGCTGGTGCTGACCGACTTGGTCGAACAGATCCTGACCGAAGACAAAGACGCCGTGGCGGGCTGGCGGGACAACATCCAGCGAGCCATCGCCCCCAACGGAAAGCTGCTGACGGATCTGGTGCCCGAGCTTGAGCTTCTGATCGGGGGGCAGCCCGATGTCGCGGCCCTGGAACCCAGCGAGGCTGAGAATCGCTTTCAGCTGACGATCGTGAACTTCATATCGGTGTTCTGCCGGCCTGAACATCCGCTGGTGTTGTTCTTGGACGATCTGCAGTGGGCCAACCCGGCGTCGCTGCGGCTGCGTGAAGTGCTGCTGACTTCCGATCTGCACAGCCTGTTTCTGATCGGCGCCTATCGCGACAATGAAGTCGACGCGACGCATCCGCTGACGCTGTCCCAGCAGCGCATGCGCAAAGAAGGTGTGCGCGTCACAGAAGTCGCACTGCAGCCGCTGGGACTGCAGCACCTGTCGCAGCTTCTTTGCGACGGCCTGCGCACCAGCGCCGAAGTGGCCGCTCCGCTGACCCAGCTGCTGTTTCAAAAGACCGGCGGCAATCCGTTCTTCGTCGGTGAGTTTCTAAAGACCTTGGAGCAGGAAAACCTGCTGCTGTTGTCCGAAGACCGCACGTGGACGTGGGACATGGATGCGATCCACGAAAAGGACATCACGGACAACGTGGTCGATCTGCTGCTGGCCAAGCTGCGCAAGCTGCCCGAGCGCACGCAGGAAACGCTGCGTCTTTCCGCCTGCATTGGCAGTCGCTTCGATCTGCGAACGCTGGCAGTGGTGCATGAACGCACGATGTTAGAGACCGCCAGCGCCCTGCGCCCCGCTCTGCACGAGGGCTTTGTGTTGGCGACGTCCGCTGCTGAGCTGGTATCGGATTCAGCGCCCGATGAGTCCGGAACGCAGCAGATGGCGGTTGTTCACTATCGCTTCGCACACGACCGCGTGCACCAAGCGGCGTATTCGCTGATCGGCGAAGAACAGCGACGCAGCATCCACTTTCAGATCGGCACGCTGCTGCGCCGCGCAAGTGGGGATCAAGTCCACGCAGACCAGCTGTTCGAGATCGTGGGCCACCTGAATCGTGGAGCCGCCCTGGTCAGCGATCCGGATCGGCGCCGCGATCTGGCGCAGCTGAACTTGGATGCGGCGACGCGGGCGCGCGAAGCAACGGCCTATCAAGCCAGCCAGCAGTACGCGACCGAAGGGCTGGCCTTGCTGTTGGTGCTGGGCGCTGCAGAGGAGCCGGGCGAGCTGCACTTCGGCCTGACCAAAGAGCTGGCCCAAGCTTCGTATCAAATGGGCGAGCACGAGCGATCGGAACAGCTGCTGCGACAGCTGCTGGATCAGCTGTCGACTGCTGCTGCGCGATCGACCGATGGCCTGCACGACGTTGTCCAGCGACAGGTAGAGCTGTACAGCCTGCTGATCACGCAGTACACGCTGACCGGGCGTTACGAGCAAGCGATTGCGGCCGGTCGACGCGCGCTGGGTCTTCTGGGAATCGGTCTGCCCGATCCAAAAGACGAACGCGAAGTAAGCGCCGCCTTCGATGCAGAGTCTGCGCGAATTCAAAAGGAGCTGGCCGGAATCGACATCGCCAGGCTGCTGGATCGTCCTCTTCTGCAGTCGTCGCAGATGCTGTGGGCCATGCGCGTGCTGGTCAGCATGAACGCCGCCGGCATGTACACCAGCCGCCCGCTGTACAACCTGCTGGTCGCCAAAAAAGTTCGGCTGAGCCTGGAGCACGGGCACAGCGCCGAGTCCGCCTTCGCCTACGTCAGCTATGGCGTGCCGCTGTCTTCAATGGGGGGCGGCGGTGGCAGCAGCGATCATGTTCGTCAGGCCTTCGCCATCGGCATGATGGCGCGCGAGCTGAGCTTGAAGTGGGATCGCTTGGATCTGCGCTGCCGCGTCCACTTCATCTTGGGCACGTACATCCTGCCGTGGAATCGCCACCTGCGATTCTTGGATGCCGTGTACGAAGAAGGCTATCGCGCAGGCATGCAAGGCGGAGAGCTGCTGTTCGCCGGCAACATTCTGGCCTTCCGTCTGCTGGTGCCGTTTTACCAGGGCCGCAACGTGCACGAGCTTCTGGAAGAAGCGCGCCGCTTCCTGCACTTTCAGCGCAAGACCAAGAACCAGATCGCGACCGATCGCGTGCTGGCCTGCTATCTGCCGCTATTGAACTTGGCCGGTGCCACGGCGAGTCCTTTGCACTTCGCACCGACGCAGGCCGCGCATGCAGATGTGGTCCCGGATGAGTCCGAGCTTTTGGCCTCGTTCGCGGAGCACGGCAGTCACATCGCGGTCTGCGTGTACATGATCGCCAAGGCTCAGTGCCTGTTCTTGTACGACCAGCCGCAGGCCGCGTTTCAGTGTCTGCGTGACATCGAACCGCGGCTGTCCTTCATCGCCGGATCGGTCTCTGTCATCGAGCATCAGTTCTATTTCAGCCTGTGCGCGGCTGTCCTGGCCCAAGCGCCGAACGAACCGCAGCGGGCCGAGCTTCTGGCCATCCTGGACCGTGGCTGCCAGCGCTTCGCGACGTGGGCCCAGACCTGCCCCGACAACGTCCTGCACAAAGAACTGCTTCTGCAGGCGCTGCAGGCCGATCTGCTGGGCGATCCGTGGCGCGCCATGGGGCTTTTCGAAGCAGCGATCGCACACGCAGCGCAGCACGAGTTCAACCACATGGAAGCGCTGGCCTGCGAGTGTCTGGCCCGCTTCTGGATCGCGCACGGCAAAGACGAACTGGCGCGTCCGCAGCTACAGCGCGCGTATCTGAACTACCAGGCGTGGGGCGTGACCTGGAAAGCCCAGCGCCTGTCCGATCGCCTGGCCGATTACCGAGCCGATCGTTCGCACCCGCTTGCGACGCCCGGCAGCCTGAGCATCGGCCTGACGGGGTCGCTGGGTTCGGTTCCACGGACGCGGACCGCCAGCACGACCTCGTCCGAGCAGCTGGATGAAGCGCTGGATCTGCGAACGGTGCTCAAGGCCTCGCAGGCCATCGCAAGCGAGATCATCTTGAGCTCGCTTTTGGACAAGCTGGTCGACATCTTGATCGAAAGCGCCGGCGCAGATCGCGGCTGCTTGCTTCTGGAACAGGCGGGAACCTGGACCGTGGTGGCCAACGCCAGCGTCTCGCAGCAGACGGGCGAAGGCGGACGAGTCAGACCGGTTCGGGTCGCCGCACACAGCAGCACGGCGGAAGAAATGGACCCCGATGTGCCGGCCGCCATCGTGAACTTTGCTGCCCATCGGCGACAGGACGTGGTGCTGCGCCACGCAGCAGAGGAGGGACCGTTTGTGCGCGATCCCTACGTCCGCAGCCGCAAGCCGCAGTCGGTGCTGTGCATGCCCTTGCAGACGCAGGGACGCATCACCGCGCTGCTGTACCTGGAAAACAACCTGGCGGCCGGTGCCTTCACACCGCGACGCGTCGAGATGCTGCGGCTGCTGTCCGCGCAGATGGCGATCTCGATCGAAAACGCACAGCTTTACGCGGGGCTGGAAGACCGAGTTCGCGACCGCACACGCGAGCTTTCCGACAAGAACAACGAGCTTTCTGATGCCCTGCGGGCCCTGCGCGAGACGCAGCAGCAGTTAGTTCAGCGCGAAAAGCTGGCATCGCTGGGTGCGCTGACCGCTGGCATCGCGCACGAGCTAAAAAACCCGCTGAACTTCATCAACAACTTCGCGGTGCTGACGGTCGGTCTGGCGGACGAGATCGAGTCCGAGGTCGCCCAGCTTGTGCCCCAAGATGCCGAGGCGCGCGACAACATCGAGGCGGCCCTGAACGATCTGCGCGAGAACCTGCAGCGCATCAATCACCACGGCCAGCGCGCCGATCGCATCATTCACAGCATGCTGCTGCACTCGCGCGAACGCAGCAGCCCGCACGGCCCGACGGACCTCAATCGCCTGCTGCTGGAGAGCCTGCACTTGGCCTACCACGGCATGCGCGCGCGCCAACCCGGCTGGAACATCGATCTGCGAACCGACTTGGACGATGGCCTGGGCCCGATCGCCGCAAGCTCTGCCGATCTGGGTCGCGTCTTTATCAACCTGTTCGACAACGCGTTCTATGCGACGCAGCGCCGGCAGCAGAAGGGCGATCTGACGTACGCGCCGACTCTGCACGTGATCAGCAAGGGCGGCGCGTCGGGGGTCGAGGTTCGCGTGCGTGACAACGGCACCGGAATCGCGAAGGCCAACCTAAGCCGCCTGTTCACGCCGTTTTTCACCACCAAGCCCGCGGGAGAGGGCGTAGGGCTGGGCCTTTCGATCAGCCACGACATCATCGTGCAGGGCCACCAAGGCGAGATTCGCGCCGACAGCGTTGAGGGCGAGTTCATGGAATTCATCATCACGCTGCCCCGCAGGTAGCCCGCCCCTTCCCCCTGCCACGATTCAGCCTCGACCCTGCGGCCAATCGGTTCGCTGACTTAAATAATTCGATTAAGACAAATATTAAAGATTGTCGGCCTATTATGGTCTATGCCAAATCGGCGATAATTAGCAATACATTGCAACATAAATGACCGTGCGCTGCCCGCCGCTCGTCTGCGTCGCGGATCTCGACGGGAGAGATCGCCGAGCGACCAGCGCAAACATTGCGTGCATACTCTGCGTGACGCGCAAAAATTTCATCATTCTCTGTGTGTCAACGGCGTTCCCGCTTCTATGCGTGAATTTTTGTTGAAGAACAGGCGGGCATGTTGGCATGATGCGGCCAGTTGCTCCCAAGCGCTCCCGCGCGTGAAGAAAACAGCGACGAACATGAAGCGACGAACACAAACCCTTGCTCTCCTGCTCTCGGCGTTGCCGCTTTTGGGCGTCGCTGCGTGCGATGTTGGCCACGGCGAATCCCTGGCCAAGACGCGCTACGCCAACTGCGCCCCCTGCCATGGCAACGACGGAAGTGGCAACCGTGCCGTCGGTGCTCCCGCGATTGCGGGCCTGCCGGTGTGGTATGTCGAAGCCCAGCTTCGCAAGTTCCGCGACGGCAGCCGTGGCGCACACCCAGACGATATTGATGGCCTGAAGATGCGGCCGATGGCTCGCACGCTGCTCAACGACGAAGAGGTCAAGGTCGTCGCCGAGCGCGTCGGCAAGATGTCGCCGCTTCGTCCGCCCGCCACGGTCACCGATGGCGATGCCAACCGCGGCAAGGGCCTGTTTGCCACCTGCGTGGCCTGCCATGGCGAGCGCGCCACCGGGTCCCAGGAAAAAGGGGCCCCCGACCTGCACCGCACGGGCGACTGGTACCTGCTGGCCCAGCTTAAGAAGTTCAAGGGCGGCGTGCGCGGCGCGGCGGCCACCGATATCACCGGGCAGCAGATGCGCCCGATGGCGGCGACCCTGCCCAATGAACAGGCGATGAAAGACGTGATCGCCTACATCCGAACCTTGGAACCCTAGCTGCAACGAGTGGCGCTCTTTTTAGGAAGGATGCAGTGATGACAACCGCCAGTTCGAGCCCAGCCACTTCGCACGGGGACGCAAACCCCTACGAAGAAGAGGTCCACGAGGCGCATCGCCAAGACAAGTTCACCAACACCGAGGTCGAAGTCATGTTTCTACTGACGGTCTTCGGTGTGGTGGCCTGGGTCTGTGCGGCGTGGATCTTTGCAATGTAAAGGGCCATGTACAGGTCCCGTTCGTCGGACGCAGGTCCGGCGATGGGTCTGTTGACGCAAGGTGCCGAAGCAGAATGTCTGAAACGCTTACGAAATGGAGGGGGGAAGCATCACCTGGCATCGCTGGGTGAGACGGACCTGCTGCCTTCCTTGCCGCACCGTCGGAACAGGGAGAGCCCCAAGAGTCCCCGAGCAGTCCCCGAGGAGCATCGATGTTCGAAAGTCTTGTCCCCCGTGCCTCTAGCTTTGCCGGCGACATCGACGACCAGATCTGGCTGATCGCGATCCTGGCTGGCTTCTGGTTTTGTGTCGCGACCGGCGTGTTCTTCTGGTCGATCTTCCGCTACCGCCATCGACCGGGGCAGCGCAGCCAGTACATCACTGGCGAAAAGGCGGAAGAGAAGCGCTGGATCAGCATCCCGCACAACCTGATCCTGGTCTGCGACGTGCTGATCGTCGTGGGCGCCATCCGCGTTTGGTACCACGTCAAGCAGCAGCTTCCCACGCCCGAGCGGACGATCCGCGTGATCAGCCAGCAGTGGGCATGGACCTTCGTCGACCCAGGTGCTGATGGTCAGTTCGACACCGATGACGACATCAAGACCATCGACGAAATGCACATGAAAAGCGGGACGGTCTATCACTACAAGCTGTACTCGCGCGACGTGCTGCACAGCTTTTCGATCCCGGCCTTCCGCGTGAAGCACGACGCCATCCCGGGTCGCGTGATCACCGGCTGGTTCAAGTCGGATCGTCCCGGTGCGTACGACATCCAGTGCAACGAGATCTGCGGCATCGGTCACGGCATCATGGGAGCCCGTCTCTTCGTCGATGCACCGCAAGACTTTGATGCGTGGATCAAGAAGAACACGGCGGCGCCTCCGGCTCCGACCGCTGCGCCGGCCCCGGCTGCAACGACGCCGACCGCTCAGCCTGCGGCTCCGGCTGCGGGACAGCCTGCCGCCCCTGCAGCAGCACCAGCCGCAGCGCCCGCAGCAGCACCAGCCGCAGCGCCCGCAGCAGCACCAGCCGCAGCGCCCGCAGCAGCACCAGCCGCAGCAGCACCGGCCGCAGCAGCACCGGCAACCCCTCAACCATCCACGCAGCCGAACGCCCGGTAACGAAGCGACCCGGTGAGCAGCAGAGGATCCCCCATGGCAGAATCGGCAACCGCACACGCGCAGCACCCACACTCTGGGGCTGGCCACGATCACGCGCATCACGAAGAGGGCTTCTTCAAGAAGTACCTGTGGTCGACCGACCACAAGATGATCGCCTTCCAGTACATGTTTACCGGCATGCTGATGGCGCTTATCGGCGGCTATTTCGCCTACGCCTTCCGCATGCAGCTTGCGTATCCGGGAGCGTCGGTGCCTGGCTATGGCGCCGTCTCGCCTTCGGACTACCTGATGCTGGTGACCAACCACGGCACCATCATGATCTTCTGGGTGGCGATGCCCGTTTTGATCGCCGCGTTTGGCAACTACCTGATCCCGCTGATGATCGGCTGCGATGACATGGTGTTCCCGCGGCTGAATCGGCTCTCGTACCAGATCTTCCTGGTCAGCGCGATCATCCTCATCGCTTCGTTCTTCGTCCCCAACGGCGGCTTCAGCGGCGCCTGGACGGCCTATCCTCCGCTATCGACCAAGGCCGAATACCACCTGACGCCGTGGGGCGCCAGCCTGTGGGTTCTGGCCGTCGCGCTTGAGTTCGTCGCCTTCCTGATGGGCGGCATCAACTTCGTGACCACGGTCATGAACTCACGCGCGCAGGGCATGACGCCGATGCGCATCCCGATGGTCATCTGGATGATCGTCATCGCCAGCATCCTGTTTATGGCCTCGGTCGGTCCGCTGGTGGCCGGCGCGGTCCTGCTGCTGTTCGATCAGGTGCTGGGCACGCACGTTTATGACCCGAACCACGGCGGCGACCCGCTTTTGTGGCAGCACCTGTTCTGGTTCTTTGGTCACCCCGAAGTCTACGTCGTGCTGCTGCCCGCCATGGGCATCGTGGCGGAAGTCATCACCACGTTCTCGCGCAAGAAGCTGTTCGGCTACAAGACGGTCCTGTACACCGCCATCGCCACCGGCATCATCAGCTTCTTCGTTTGGGCCCACCACCAGTTCGTGGCCGGCATCGACCCGCGCATGGCCAACATCTTCACGGTCACCACGCTGATCATCTCGATCCCGATCGCCGAGATGGTCTTCGTCTACCTGGCGACCTTGGTTGGCGGCTCGATTCGCTTGACCACCCCGATGCTGTGGGGCCTGGGCTTCCTGGGCGCCTTCTTGATCGGCGGCGTCACGGGCATCTTCCTGGGCTCCAGCGGCTCGGACATCTACTTCCACGACACCTACTTCGTCGTGGCGCACTTCCACTTCACGTTCTTTCCGATCGCGTTCATCGGTAGCTTCGCCGCCATCACCTACTGGTTCCCCAAGATGTTCGGTCGGATGATGAACGAGACGCTGGGCAAGATTCACTTCTGGGGCACGATCATCCCGGTCAACGGCATCTTCCTGCCGCTGTTCATCGCTGGTCTGGCGGGCGACCATCGCCGCATCTACAGCTACATGAACTTCCCCGACTCGGCGAAGCCCTTCCTGCAGGACCTGCGCGTCATGGCGACGGTGTCGCTGTGCATCCTGATCGGCTTCCAGTTCATCTTCCTTTACAACTTCATCTCCAGCATGTTCCGCGGCCCGAAGGCGGGTAAGAACCCCTGGAACGCCAACACGCTGGAATGGACCGCCGAATCGCCGCCGCCGCATGGCAACTTTGCAGAGCTGCCCAGCGTGCACCGCGGACCATACGAGTACGGCGTGCCCGGACGTGATCAAGACTTCTGGCCGCAGAACGCTGCGAACTGAGGAAACCGATGCAGAAGCCGATTGCCACCACCCGCAGCATGGCGGGCCTGCCCACGGGCCGACTGGCCGTCTGGTGGGTGATTGCCTCCGAAATCGTCATCTTCGGCGGCCTGCTTGTGTCGTACATCATGCATCGCCTGGGGCATCCAGAGTGGGGCGGCTATGCCTCGCACACCAACACCTGGGCGGGCGCGTTCAACACGCTGGTCCTCCTAAGCTCCAGCTTGAGCGCCGTCCTTGCGCACCAAGCCGCCGAGCACGGAGATGGCAAGAAGGCGGCGAAGCTGTTGCGCCTGACCTGCCTGGGCGGCCTGACCTTCTTGTGCGTCAAGGGCTTCGAGTGGTCGCACGAGATCCACTCGGGCTTTGTTCTTTCGACGAACGGCTTCTGGTCGTTCTACTACACAGCAGCAGGACTGCATGCGCTGCACGTCATCGCCGGCATGGTCATCATGCTGGTGGTCAGTGCAGACGCCGCCAAGGGTCGCGAGCTCCAGCGTGTCGAGCTAATCGGCATCTACTGGCACTTCGTCGATATCGTCTGGATCTTCCTGTTCCCACTCTTGTACATCGCGAAATAGGTTGGGGGAACTCATGACGACTCATGCACAAACAGCCGCGGGGCACGCGGGTCACAGCGACCACAACGACGGCCACGCGCACCCCAACTACATCAAGATCTGGGGCATCCTGGTCGTTCTTCTGGTAGTCAGCGTCTGCGGCCCGATGCTGGGCATCCAGGCGGTGACCATTCTTACGGCCTTCGGTATCGCCATCGTCAAGGCGTACCTGGTGGCCAAGAACTTCATGCACCTCAACATCGAGCGGCGCTTTGTCGTGTACCTGCTGCTCACCATGCTGGCGTTCA
>JAYRFD010001356.1:0-8157 GCA_041908565.1 Polyangia bacterium
ATCCAGCCTTCGACGAAGGTCTGCGTGGCATAGACGTTGGCGTGGCCTTCCAGGTACAGGCCACAGCTGGCCAGCGGCGTGGGACGGGCGACCAGGCCCTCGCTGCGCAGGCGATCGGCGGCCTGTTCGCGGGTGGCGCGCAGGGGGTTTACGCGCACGCACAGCGGCGCTCGATCGTTTTGCGCTCGCAAGATCTCGACGCAGCGAGCCAGCCCCGCGCCCGCATCGCCGCCCGCTTCGGAGGCCGTGGCAAACGCCGAAACAAAGCTGCGCACCAGCCAGCTTGGATACGACAGCGACTCTCCCAGTGCATCGATCTGCGCATCGCCATCCAGCTGGCCAAGCTGAGCCAGCCGATCGGCCAGGTCGCGACGCGCGGTGTGCAGGCGCGCTGCGGAAAGGCCCAGGCGCGACAGCAGCGGACCCAGTGAAGGCGGCACGGTTCCGTCGGGATTGCCGACCCGATCGGCAAGCTGTTCGGTCAGCCAGATGACGTATAGCTGCGGGGCGCTGGGCTTGCGCAGGTTCTCGGTGGCAGAGCGACTGGCCAGGGCCCGCAAGCGCCGCAGCAGGCGCACGATATTGTGCAGCGCGTCACCCACAAAGCGCCGACTGCGCGAATTCAGGCTGCGCAGCAGACGCAGGCCGGATGTGGCTTCGGCCATGGCGGCGTAGTACCCGACGCGCGGCGCCTGTTCTTCCAGACGGGACAGCAGGGCGACCACGTGCTGGCCGACCGGGCCAGACGGCAGCACATCGGCCAGACGCAGACCGGACAAGGAATCGACGGTCGGGTCCGGTGACGCCGCGTCCAAGCCATCGTGCGAGGCCACTTCATGACGCATAGCGTCGAGAAATTCCATCGGCGGCCTCTTCCG
Source organism: Polyangia bacterium (assembly GCA_041908565.1). Lineage (GTDB taxonomy): Bacteria > Myxococcota_A > Polyangia > Palsa-1104 > JAEUJZ01 > JAEUJZ01. Next base: position 879 of record JAYRFD010001356.1, read on the forward strand.
CGGTGAATGGGGCTCTGCTAGATTCTCGCCCCGCTCACGCCGCTGGGCATTGCGCATGTTCGTCATCGGTCCTTCCACTCTTCGCTGGCAACCACGTCTGTTTTCGACGGTGTCGGGGCATTGCTGCTTGGTTGGCCCGCCCCCCCCGATCCAGACAGGGGGAAGACGACAACGAGATCCCTGGCCGCCCGCATCGCGGTCGTGAAGCTTAGCCAAAAAACTTAGGCCGCATCAGCAAATCAAGGAATCGCCAAACATGTCCAAGAAACCGCAAGCTGCCGAGTCGCCGACCAAGTCGCCCGCCAAGGATGAGGCGCCGCACAAGGCCAACCTTAACGACACCGTCAACCAGCACGTGGAACACGCCGCGCGCCTGATCGGCATGCGTGAGGAGATCTACAACATCCTCATGCACCCGAAGAACGAGATCATCGTCAACTTCCCGGTGCGCATGGACGACGGCAGCTATCACATGTTCAAGGGCTATCGCGTCCAGCACAACAACATCCTGGGACCGTACAAGGGCGGCATCCGATACCACCAGGACGTGACGCTGGATGAATGCAAGGGCCTGGCGGCCGCGATGACCTGGAAAAGCGCGCTGCACGACATCCCGTTCGGCGGTGGCAAGGGCGGCATCAAGTTCGATCCGATGAAGCACAGCCGCGATGAACTGGAACGCATCACGCGTCGCTTCACGCACGCGCTGGCCGGCAGCATCGGCCCCGAATACGACATCCCAGCGCCGGACATGGGCACCAACGCCCAGACCATGAACTGGGTCATGGACACGTACATGAACATCGCCGGCGCGCTGGACAAAAACGCCATGCGCCGCGTCGTCACCGGCAAGAGCATCACCTGCGGTGGATCACTGGGACGCGAAGCCGCCACCGGCCAGGGCGTCGTGCACTGCTTGGTTGAATGGGCGCGCGACCACCGCTTTGAATTGCAAGGCAAGACGGTGGCGATCCAGGGCTTTGGCAACGTCGGTTCGTGGACGGCCAAGATCCTGTCGCAGCTTGGCGTATCGCTGGTCGCCACCGGCGACTACAAGGGCTATATCGCCAACCCCGAAGGCCTAAACCCGCACAAGCTGGCCGAGCACGTGAAGAAGACCGGATCGGTGTTCGATTACCGTCACGGCACAGCGATCAGCCGCGATGAATTCTTCGCCATCGAGTGCGACATCCTGGTGCCCGCTGCGCTTGAGCACGAGATCAGCGCCCAGGAAGCCAAGGCCTGCAAGGCCAAGGTCATTGCCGAAGGTGCCAACGGTCCGACGCTGCCCGATGGCGACGCGGTCCTGCGCGAGCGCGGCATCGACGTCCTGCCCGACATCTTGGCCAACGCCGGCGGCGTCACCGTGTCGTACTACGAGTGGCTGCAGAACAAGCGCTCCGAGCGCTGGGAAGCCGAAGAAGTGGCCGAGCGACTGGAGCGCAGCATGAAGAAGAACTACGCCCACATGCGCGACTTCGCCGAGGAACGCAAGGTCGACTTCCGCACCGCGGCCTACGCCATCGGCCTGGACCGCATCCAGAAGGCCTACCTGGATCGCGGCATCTGGCCGTAGCGTCCGCGACCTGTGGGGGCGGTTCGGGGCCGGCGCAGACCGACGTTCGCGTCCGATCGCGCGGGGCAGCCGGACCGCCCAGCCCGCAGGGACATGGCAGCAAGGCCACAGGGATACAGGCAAGGGCCGCGGCGGGACGTTCCCGTCGACAAACGGCGACACAAAGCGTCTTCCGTCCGCGGAGTCTGTGGCCCGATCGCAGGGTGGTTCGCAGCGCGTGCTCGCCTGACTGATGCGGATCTTGAATAGGCCGCGAGTGACCGAGGGATGTGATGCATTTTGTCGATGAGTGCGTGATCTGGGCCAAGGCCGGCGACGGTGGCAATGGCTGTGTAGCGTTCGACGCCGGGCCCGGGCGACCGCGTGGAGGCCCCACCGGCGGCGACGGTGGCAACGGAGGATCGGTGATCTTGGTGGCCACTGATCAGATCAGCACCCTGCTGGATCTGACCTTCCGTCGGGAATACAAGGCCAAGCGCGGTGAACACGGCGGCGGACGCGATCGGGCCGGGCGGGGCGGCGAAGACACCGTCATCCACGTGCCGGTTGGCGTCGTTGCCAAAGACGAAGCCGGTCAGGTCCTGTGCGATCTGTCGCAGGCAGGACAGCGCTTTGTGGCGGCCCGCGGCGGCATGGGTGGACGCGGCAACCTGCACTTCGCGACGTCGACCTGGCAGGCCCCCGACTACTGCGAAGAGGGCGAAGCCGGTGAGCAGCGCACCCTGCACCTGGAACTAAAGCTGCTGGCCGATGTCGGCCTGCTGGGCTACCCCAACGTCGGCAAGTCGTCGCTGATCGCCCGCGTGTCGCGTCTGCGCCCGAAGATCGCCAATTACCCATTTACGACGCTGGTGCCCAACCTGGGCGTGGTGTCCTTGCCCCTGGGCAGCCGGGTCAGCGACCGCAGCTTTGTCCTGGCGGACCTGCCGGGGCTCATCGAAGGAGCCCACGCCGGGCACGGTCTGGGCCACCGCTTCCTGCGCCACCTATCGCGCACCCGCGTGCTGATCCACCTTCTGGAAGTCACCGAGGAGCCCGGGCGCGATCCGCTGCACGACTACGACGTGCTCAACGACGAGCTTCGCCGGTACGACCCTGAGCTAGCCGAGCGTCCGCAGCTTGTCGCCCTGGCCAAGCTCGACTTGCCGTCGGCGCGAGAGAGCCTGCCGACGCTAAAAGAGGCCTTTGCCAAGCGGGGTATTCCGCTGTGGGCCATCTCGGCGGCGACCGGCGAAGGCGTGGCCGACCTGATGAATGCGGCATTTACTCGGCTGCGCCAGCCGACAGCAGGCCCAGCACAGTCGCGCTCCATGGCATAATGTCTCGTAATTTTCGCTACAAGTCTGCCGCCTTCCGGTCGATGCGTAGCGTCTGCGAGATCCATGGTCGGAGTCGGACAGCGTATCGGCAACTACCGCGTCCTGCGCAAGTTAGGCCAGGGCGGCATGGGAGCCGTGTACGAAGCGGTCCAAGAAGAAATCGGTCGCCGCGCCGCCATCAAGGTGCTGCTGCCCGACTTCGCCAAGGATCAGCAGAGCATCCTGCGCTTCTTTAATGAAGCGCGCGCCGTCAACATCATCCACCACCCCGGCCTGGTCGGCGTCTTTGAATCCGGCCGCCTGGACGACGGCGCCGCCTACATCGTCATGGAGTATCTGTCCGGCGAGCTTCTGACGGCTCGACTGGAAAAGGCGGGACGGCTGGCGCATCAGGATGGCATCAACATCGCGCGGCAGATCGCATCCGCCCTGCGCGCCGCCCACGAAAAAGGCATCGTCCACCGCGATCTGAAACCAGACAACGTCATGCTGGTCGCCGATCCGGACATGCCCGACGGCGAGCGCGTGAAGATCTTCGACTTCGGCATCGCCAAGCTGCGCTTAAACAGCCTGGCCCCGACGCCCGCATCGAAGCTGCGCACGCAGACCGGCGTGATTATGGGCACGCCGACGCACATGGCCCCGGAACAGTGCCGCGGCGCCGCCGATGTCGACGGCAAAGCCGACGTCTATTCCTTGGGCGTGATCCTGTACCAGATGCTGGTGGGCCATCCGCCGTTTATGGCCGACAGCCCCAGCGAGCTAATGAGCATGCACATGCGCGACAAGCCGCCGCTTCTGCTCAAGCTCGATCCCTCGATCCCGGAAGAGCTGGCCGATCTGGTTCATCGCATGCTGGCCAAGGAACCAGAAGGCCGCCCCGACATGGACACCATCGTCGCTGAGCTTGAAGCGATGGGGGCCTATCGCACGCGCCGGGTCAACCCGCTGCGCGCCAACGCCGCCGCCGCCAGTGCCGAGCGACCCAAGACCAAGGTGGCGCCCGGACCGACGCAGCGACCGCTGGGCACGACGCTCGGCGGCGCAACCGGTCGACGCTTCGTCGCAGCGATCAGCATCGCCATCGCCTTGGTGGCCGTAAGCGCCGCCATCTTGTTCAGCGACACCGGCGGTCCACCGTCGCCTGCTGCACAAGAAAACGTCGTGTGGGAAGTCGACAGCGATCCTCCAGGGGCAGCGCTGGTGCAAGCCGACACCAACGAAGTGCTGGGCCTGACCCCGTGGCGACGTACCGAGCCCCGTCGAGCCGGATCCACCCGCGTCAACCTGCGGCTGGGCGGATATCGCGACACCACCGTGATCTTGAACGGCGGTCAGTCGACGCGGCAGCGCATTCCCCTGGTTCGCCTGACCGAAGCAGAGTCAAAGGCTCCGCCGCCTGCATCCGATAACGGGGCGGGCGCCGTCGCCAGCAAGGCTGTGCCTCTGCCTGTCACGGGTCGCGTTCGACTTACTTTGTCCAGCGATCCACGCGGGGCCGAGGTCTTTCGCGAAGGCGGCCCGCAGTCGATCGGCAAGACGCCGCTCAAGCTCGACGAAGAGCTGCACGGGGCGCCGCTGAAGCTGTACCTGCGGCTGGAGGGCTATCAGGAAGCCAGCGTGCTTTTGGATCCCAGCTCGGGCGCGCGTCAAAGCGTGTCGCTGCAGCGGCTGCGCGGCAAGTCGCGCAAGAAGGCAACCGAGCCCAGCGCCCCCCCGTCGAACGCCAGCGAGAGCCCCGCCCAGCCGTAGCCGCCGGGGTGGGCATCCTGCGATGCGCCCTTCGACGAAGACCGGCGTTCACCGAACAACACCGGCGTTCACCGAACAACACCGGCGTCCAGCGACGAAGACCGGCGTTCACCGAACAACACCGGCGTTCACGGACAATCTTCGGGCGGGACAGGGGATCGTGGGCTAGAACGTCTGCCCCGCGACGACCAAGCCAACCAGCGCACCGCCCCGGCTATCGCGCGAGACCAGCGGAGCTAGCTGCAGGTTGCTAAACGTGCGCGACGCCACCGGCTCGGCAGCGGCTTTGGATTCGTCGACGCGCAGACGGTGCCAAAGGACAGCGTTGCGAATCGACAGCGCCAGGCTGGTGACGGCCAGCGCGGTGTGCGTCAGCCCCAGGCCAAAGCCGATGTCCGGGCGGTCGGTGCCGTGGACTCGTGTGCCATCGGACATCACCACTGGCTCGATGTCGCCGCGGCCGTAGACGACGATGATCGGCCCCATGGCCAGGTTGACGGCGCCGAAGATGAAGCCGGCATACATCCAGCCGCGGACCGGCTTCTTCTGAGCCAGCGTGATGGCGTTGCCCGCGATGGCGACCAGCGCCCCGGTGCCCATCAGCGCATCCATCGCGAATGCGGCATCAAGGCCCGTGTAAAGCTCGGCCCGCGCCGGGCGGCTGTGTCCCACGCAGATCAGGGCCAAAAGACCGGCCAGCATGGCGGCGATCCCTGAATGACTCCGTCGGTGATGCGAACCACGTGCAGTCAGCATTGCGTTCCCCATCTTCCCAAAGTCACGCGACATGGCATTGGCAGACATGGTTTACCGTCCCGCCGGGGCTGGAGTGGGCATTGGATCAAGGACCGCCGGAGGCGGCACGGCCGATGGAGCCGTGGACGACGGCGTCGTGGTCTGACTGCCGGTCGCCGCACCGTCGAAAGCGGCAGGCGTCGGGCTGGCCGGATCCGCCGTCGGGGACGGGGTCGCAGCCGGCATCGACGGTTCAGGCGGTGGCAGCTTGCCGGGCTTGGGCGATAGCTCGTAGACGATGCTCATGCCCAGACCGATGGTGATGCCCGAACGAAACTGGTGATGCGTGAATGTTCCGACGCGGGCGAAGAAGTTGAAGTTCTTGGCAAGCTGACGCAGGTTGGCGACGTTCCACACCAAAAGACCGCCGGCGATGTTGCCCAAGTAACCGTGGCTGGGCACGTACGCCAGGTCGTTGACCGCACCAATCTTCAGGCTGGAATTGGGATGGATCTTGATGTTGAACAGCAGCGCCGCCGTGCTCATCAGCAGCCAGTCGGCCGAGCCCAGCAGGATCACGTCGCGTCGCGCCGAATAAAAGCCACCGCCCGCCGGCAGTCCGGCCAGCGCCGACGAGCTTAGGCTCCAGTATTCGATATTGGCGCCAATGGCGGCCGCGATATCCAGCCGCTTGCCAAGGGGCACTTGCCCCTGCAGCGTCATGCCGATCATCGCGCGACCGCCGAATGCTGTCGTCGCTGGGACCTCGGCCGCGCCCGTCATCTTGTTGAAGCCCGTCGGGTCCGGCGACAAGCGAGCCAGCGTGAATTCTTGCGGGCTGTTGACGGTGATAAAGCCAGCGCCCTGCAGCGGAATCGGCCAGATGTAAAACACCGTGGCCTCGGCCCGCAGCACCAAGATCGAAAGCGGCGACAGGAACATCTGCACGCCGACGTTTACGTCGGTCGGCGAGTTGGTCACCAGCGCGCCAATGTCGAAGTTGGTGTAGTCGAACAGCAGGCCGGGCTTGCGAATCAGCGGAGTACACCAGCCCAGTCGCACTTGGTTGCCGATGCCCAGCGGATTGATCGAGCCCGCCAGCGTGTGTTCCAGCGTCAGCTTGTTCGTCGGCTCGCCCAGGCAGTGCGCCCCCGACGCGGTCGGCGACGGGCGGATCGGCGATGGCACGCTTACACGCTGCGCCTGCGCCGCAAGTGGCGCAAGCAGCGTGACCAGCAAGGGCAACAGAGAAGGCCATGCTCTGCGTCCCTGCGAAAAGTCGAATCGCTGTGTGGACATCTCGGCCAGAGTATCCCAGCGTGGACCCGCTTGTCATCGACGAGATCGAGCGCTGCACTGCGTCAATTCGCACGCGCTGCAAGCCCGCAGAACCCGACCTAAATTTCCGCGCTTCGCAGGCCGCTTGCATCCCTGTCGCCGCTGGGCTTGTATCAAGCCCGCATGTGGCAGCCTGATGTTTCTTCCCATTCTTCCGCTGTGGCGCCGACGGGTGCCGATCCCCTCGACGAAAAGCTGGGGCGCCTGCGCGCGATCGTGCGCGGCTATGGACCGTCGCTGGTGGCCTTTTCAGGCGGGGTCGATTCCGCGCTGGTGCTGAAGATCGCCGCCGATGAACTGGGCGCGCACGTGGTGGCGCTGACCGCCGTGTCCGAGACCATGGCCCAGCGCGAAGCGCAAGCGGCAGTCGATCTGGTGCAGTCGCTGGGTGTGCGGCACGAAGTGGTGCGCTCGCACGAGCTATCGCGGCCGGGCTTCGCCGACAACCCCAGCGACCGCTGCTATCACTGCAAGACCGAGCTTTTTGATCTGTGTGAGCCCGTCGCTGCTCGCCTGAGCATTGCCAACGTCTTGTTAGGCACCAACCTCGACGATCTGG
>JAYRFD010001357.1:0-2319 GCA_041908565.1 Polyangia bacterium
GCCCGCTTAGCGCCACGCGATGGCCGTGACGGGCCAGCAAGCGATACACACTGTGCTGCGCCCAGACACTGGGGCCACCGACGGGTTCATCATGCTGGGCCAAGAAGCGAACGAAGGCATCGACGCCTGCGGCATCGCGCAGATCGTCTTCGGGATTGACGCAGAAGTTCTGGACCTTGGCCTGCGCGACGACGGCGGCGATGTACTTGCGTTCATCCCATGGTTCGCCGGGGCGATGGATCGCCGAATACGTCCGCAGCGGCTGGCCAAGGGTGGCTGCCAAGCAGACCAGCGTCGAGCTATCCAGTCCGCCCGACAGACACGCAGCCACCTCGACATCGCTGCGCAGGCGCAGGCGCAGGGCATCGGTCAGCAGGCATCGGAACTCGTCATCGGCCGCGGCAAGGCCCTGTGTCTGCGATGGGCAGGTCTGCGGGGATAGCTGGAAGTAGCGGCCGCGCGACAGGGCCAGGCTGCCGTCGGACTGCTGTGACAAACGAATCCACTCGCCAGGGTTCACCCGCGCGATCGGTCGAAAGAACGTCGCGTCGCCGACTTCGTGCTCGGCATCGGCCAGGTAGCAGGCCAGGGTCTGGCGCTGCACATCGATCGCAATTCCCAGACGGCGCGCGGCCTGGACGATGGCTTTGGGCTCGGATGCGACCAGACAGATGTTGCGCTGCAGCAGGTAGTACAGCGGCTTTTCGCCAAAGCGATCGCGCGCCAACCACAGGGCTCGCTGTGCTCGGTCGAACAGAGCGAAGGCAAACATGCCGTTGACCTGCGGCAAGGCATCGACCACGCCGTGCTGCTGACACAGGGCCAGCAAGACTTCGGTGTCGCTGCTGCCCACGAAGCGATGACCGACGGAGGAAAGCTCGGATCGCTTCTCGATGTAGTTATAAAACTCGCCGTTGTAGCTGATGTGCAGGTCGCCACGCGTCATGGGCTGCGCGCCGGTGGGCGACAGATCCAAGATCGACAGGCGCCGGTGCCCCAGCGTCAGGCCGGCAGGATCTCCGTCGCTGAACAGCCCGGATCCGTGGGGACCGCGATGCGCCATGAGATCGCACATGGCTCGCGCCAGATCTTCACGCTGCGCAACGGGCAGGGGCGCAAAGACCGCGGCAACACCACACATGACGGATGGAAAAGAAGGAGGGAAGAGAGGGCGACCCGCGACGACGCGGCGCTAGGCCTTGGGCACGCTGGCGCTGGCCCGCCCCAAGCGCGAGTGCTTGCGGCTGTACGAAAAGTAGATGACCAGGCCGATGGCCAGCCACACGAAGAAGTTGCGCTTGGTCGCCGTCGGCAGGCCGATCATCATGATCAGGCAGGTCACAGCCCCCAGCGGGCCAACCACCATGGCCGCCGGCGTGCGGAACGGGCGCGCGACATCGGGGCTGCCTTTGCGCAGCACGACCACGCCGACACAGACGATGACGAAGGCGAACAGCGTACCCATCGACGTCAGTTCGCCGGCGATCTCGACGTTCAAGGTCGACGACGCGACCGCCACGACAACGCCGGTGAGCAGCGTCGAACGATACGGAGTCAGGAAGCGCGGGTGAATCTTGCTGATGGCAGCCGGAAGAAGACCGTCGCGGCTCATGGCCATAAAGACGCGCGGCTGACCCATCATCATGACCAGCACGACGCTGCCCAGACCGGCCAGCGCTCCCAGAGAGACCAAGAACGCGCCCCAGTTCACGCCCGCCGCTCGCAGCGCCAAAGCAACCGGCGCCGGCACGTTTAGCTGGTGATACGGCACGATGCCGGTCAGCACGCCCGATACCAGGATGTACAGCACGGTGCAGATGGCCAGCGACGCCAAGATACCGCGCGGCAGGTCACGCTTGGGATCCTTGGCTTCTTCGGACATGGTGGTCACCGCGTCAAAGCCGATGTAGGCGAAGAAGATGACGCCGGCGCCAGCGACGACACCGGACCAACCAAAGGGAAGGAAGGGCTGCCAGTTGCTGGGCTTGACGTAGCCAACACCCAGACCCAGGAAGGCCAGCACGACCACCACTTTCAGAAGCACGATGAAGCTGGTGGCGCGGGCGCTCTCTTTGACTCCGACGATGAGCAGGGTGGTGATGGCGGCGACCAGCAACACGGCGGGGATGTTCATGAAGCCGTGCTGGGTGACACCGGCGGCGTCGACCCACGTGGTGAAGTAGCCGTTGCACAGCGCGCGCGGTAGCTCAATGCCCAAGCCGCGCATGAATTCCACGAAGTACCCAGACCACGAGATGGCGACGGTAATGGCGCCGACCGCGTATTCCAGAACCAGGGCCCAGCCGATAAGCCAGGCGA
>JAYRFD010001358.1:0-1534 GCA_041908565.1 Polyangia bacterium
GGCGCGTGAACGAGAGAGACATCGCGAAATCCTCCACATCGGTTGTGCAAGGGCTGCCATGCGCCGGTGCCAGCCATGCTGCCGACGGCGACGCAGAGCCTGATGAACGTACGTTTTCGAAGAGGGGGCAATGTAGTGAAAACCCCGCCACTTGCATAGCCCCTGGGGTTTCCAATTTGGATGGGCGGCGACCGGGGACGTCGGCTTCGTTCGACCCGCTTGGCTTGCTGAATCTCGCTGGGTCTCGAGGGCGCGGCTCGCCGGACGGCCAGCGAATCCCGGGGGGGTGACCGTCTTCGGCGTTTCCAGCCGCGGATCTTCATGTGGACCTGTGGATCTTTTGGGCGCCTGCCCACGCCCTGGATGGCCTGTGGAGCGTCGTTGGCGTGGGCGCGAAGCTGTCGCGGTCCGGTACGCCCTGGACTGGGCCGCTGCGTATGCGCGATGTCATGTCAGTAGGCGCCCCCACAGGGGGCGGCGCGTATTCAGTTCGTCTGCAAGAAATTGGACAATTGGGGCCTCTCTGGCTGGGGGGAGGGAGTGCTGAGGCGATCGCCCCTGCTTCTGAGCTGCATCACCGCTTCCTGTGGTGACGCCACGACAGAGCGGGCCTTTCAGCACACCCAGCGGTACGGATGGAGGGACACAAGATGGCTTCGCCGCAGCACGTCGGAAAACATGAGATCTGCGTCGAGAAAGACGTAATCGTGTGCCGTTATCATGGCGCGGTGTCGATCGACGAAATTGCCGCCATCCACCGCATCATCGAAGAGCAGATGTCTGTGCAGCCGCGGCTCTTTCAGGTCTGCGATCTGCGCGACATGGAGGGCCTGAACCGCGACGTGCGGGCCTGGATCGCCAAGTGGAGCAACGAGCATCGACTGGCGGGTGTTGCCCTGTTTGGCGCCAGCTTGGTCATGCAGGTGGCGGCGAGCATGATCGAACGGGTCGCACGGCTGCTGTATCGCACGGAAACGCCTCCCGTGTACTTCTGCCGTACCGAAGCCGAGGCCAGAACCTGGGTGGATCGGCAGCGGCTGGCCGCGATCCCCGCAAACCAGTCGAACGCGTCACACCTTCGCTGATCGAACGGCGCCGCGGATGGAACGGCACCGCTTTGCTTGGCCGAGCGAACGCCTCACCGTCGAAGCAGAAACGGCTGGATGCCTTGGCAAACACCGTGACCGATACAGCGGCGGTGGGCTGGGTGAGAAGCTGGCGGCCCGCGCAGCGATCAGCCGATCGAGTTCGACGGCGCCGCATGCCAAGCGCTGCTGCGCAGCAGGACAGGGCGGGCCATCCGGGCGAATGTTGGGCGGCGAATCACTGCGTCCTCGGCGGCAAGGCCACGCTGATGCGCCAATCGCGGATGCCCCCTGGGCTATTGCGTTGGGGACTTTTCGGGCTCGCTGGTCGTCGGGCCAGGCGTCGGGGCAAGCTGCTGGCGCAGTCCGCTGAGTCCCGTGATCAGCTCTTGCGCTTCGCTGGCGGCGCGCTGGGCTAGGCGGTTGCCCTTGCGCACGCCCTGCGCCAA
>JAYRFD010001359.1:0-2990 GCA_041908565.1 Polyangia bacterium
CTTGTAGACGAACTTGGTCCGCTTGTCCTGCCATGGCAAAAGGATCGGCACGACATCTTCAGCCGGCAGATCGGCATAGTTCGCTGCGGAATATCCGACGGGAGGCTGCGGCGTCAGCTGAATGTCCGTGGTCGATCCGCGACGATTGAACAGGATCTGCGTCGACAAGCGCTTGTTACCCTGCTCTTTGGCGACTTCGGCGGCAAAGATGCTTTCGAAGCGGCTGCCTTTCAGCACGAAGACGCGCAGCACTTCCCGCAAGCCGCCGTTGCCGCGTTCAGCGATGCGCAGCGCCATGGCTTGCCGTTTGGGTTCGATGTCGATCAGCTGAGCCTCACGAATGTCGGCCCGCGACGGAGCGACTTCCTGATACGCGAACGTCTTGCTGGCAAAGGCCAAGAATCGACCGACCATCAAGATGCGCCCGGCGCCTTCGCCCAGATCGCCCGACTTGTCGAAGAAGACATCGGATTCCTTGGCTTTTAGATCGCCCAGGATGTCGCCCATCGACATGCCCGCCTGTTCCATTTCTATCGCGGCCAGCTGATCGGCGTTGTCCAGCGAACCCAAGGCCGCCGTCGCTGCCAGCTGACCATTGGCGGAATCACTGTCGACCACGCGCAGACTCATGCGCAGCGGCGTGCCTTCGACGTAGCCCGGGATGATCGGCTTGGGCATGCGGAGCTCGACGGCGTACCCGCGGGGCTGCAGCGCATCCCAGACTTCAAACGCCGATCCTTTGGCGGCCTTCTTGCGACCTGCCGGCCCCTCTCCGTCGATGACTTTGGGCGGCTTGCTGGCCTGCCAGCGCACGACGCGCTTCTGCTTCTGCGAGGCTGCGCCTGGGTAGATCAGCAGCTTGTCGATGCGCGTGTCGTTCTTCTTCTTGTTCTCGACGCCGAACGCGAATTCGATGTGGTCTTCGCTGCTGGGCGCCGATCCGCTGCGCAGCAGCACGTCGTCATCGACTTCGATCAGCCAGTACAGACTTTTCTGATCGTAGTTGCAGCGCACGCGCACCGACAGACTTCGCGGTGATCCGGCTGCGGTTGGATCGACCTTCAGCGTCACTGGGCCAACCCCATCCCAGTCGCTGGTCAGTCCGTCGACGTGGATGGTGTTTTCTTCCACCAACCCGCAGGACATGGACGCTGGCTCAGCCGCTTGCACCATGGCAGGGCTTAGGGCCAACAGCGTCGGCAAGGCCAGTGCGGCGGACTTGATCCCTGGAACGATGCGCTTCAGCCGTTGCATCGGCCCAGTATACGCAGGTCAGTCGGCTTTTGGATTGGTCCCGTGTGTCGCGCTTGCGTCGCTGTCACGCTGGGACGGCGGGTCCGCTGCGGGGACCTCTGGCTGGGTCGCACGGCGTAGGGCAGCCCGCGACATCTGCGTGATCACCATCAGGACACCCAAGGCCAAAAGGGCGGCCAGGGTCATCATCACCGGATGCTCGCTGCGCTTGACCAAGTCGCGTAGATCGCGCGCGCCCGTGCCGGCTGCAGTCGCGGCAATGAACGTCGCCACTGCCACGCGAGGCATCAGGCCGAGCACCGTCGCTGCCAAGTACACCGGCAGCCGCACACCGCAGCAGGTCAGAAGCAGGTTCGAAAAGGGAAAGGGCAAGCCCGCGGATCGCCACCGCGTGACCAGGAAGAAGGTCCGCGGCAGGCTGCGCCGCAGCAGGGCGGCTCGGATTTTTCGGGCGGGCTCGTGGTCGTCGATCAGGGCCTCGACCCGAGCATGTGACGTTCGCTTCGCAATCTGAAAGCCGATGAACGCACCGATCAGATACGTCCCAAGAGCCATCGCCAAGCCGATTCCCCAGCCATAGACCCAGCCGAACAGCCAGTTGCAGCTAGCGACGGGGAACAGACCGATGCCGATGCCGATGGCCAGCAGCAAGGGAAAGCCCCAGAACGACACGGCGCCAGGTGCGCTTTTCCAGACATCGGCGATGTCGCCGAGCGTGGCCAGCATCCACAGGCCGGTGACGCTGGGGATTAGCACCCACAGGGCGCCCAGCACTCCCACCGGTCCCAAGCGCACCACAAGCTGGTGCAGCCGACGGGGAATCTGTCGCAGGGTCTGGCGCAAGCTAGCGTCCGAGCCCGGTGTTTCAGAGGGCTGTGTGGACGCCACCCAGCACCGCGAGCATCGCATCGTGGATCAGGCGATTGCTGGCCAGGACCTCGCCCCGGAACAGATCGATCGGGCCGCCGCTCCAGTTGGTCAATTGACCGCCGGCTTCCTCGCAAATCAGCGTGCCGGCAGCGATGTCCCAGGGCTTCAGCTTCATTTCCCAGTAGCCATCGAACCGGCCAGCCGCCACCAGCGACAGGTCGATCGCCGCCGAGCCCAGTCGGCGAATGCCGCGCACCCGCTTCTTGAACGCCACGAACTGCGCCAGGTTGTTCAGCGGTGACGTGCGTCGGTCATACGGGAAGCCAGTGGTCAGCAGCGCGCCGTCGAGAGTCTTGGTCTGTGACACCCCGATCGGTCGTCCGTTTAGCGTCGCGCCTTGCCCGCGCACCGCCGCGAAGCGCCAGCCCATCGCCGGAGCCAGCACCACACCGACGCGCACCAGCCCATCGACCACGCAGGCGATCGACACCGAAAACATCGGCAGGCCATGGGCAAAGTTTGTGGTGCCGTCGAGAGGATCGATGATCCAGCACGGTGCACCGCTGGCTCCGGGGCGTTCGCCGCCTTCTTCCGCCAGGATGCGGTGGTGCGGATAGCGAGCCCGCAGACCCTCGACGATGATCGCCTCGGCTTCGCGATCGAAGCGCGTGACCAAGTCGGTGTCATCGCTTTTGGTCTCGATTGCGAAGCTGCGTCCCAAGCCGGACATCAGAACTTCGCCGGCCATGGCGGCCAGCGACAGCGCTGTATCCAGAAACTGCAGGTCTTCCTGTGTTCGCGTATTCGGCACGTCTTCCATCTGCGAGTTCATTAGACGATCGCTTTGCCCAGGGCGGACAGCGCAA
>JAYRFD010001360.1:0-3111 GCA_041908565.1 Polyangia bacterium
CAATCAACTTCGCCAGGAACGCCAGCAGCACGAGGCGGCGATCGCAGAGATCGATGCAACCTTTAAGGCCTTTGGAATCACGGCTGCGGGTGCTCGCGCCGAAAAGGGCAAAAAAGGAAAGAAGCGCACCGCAACCGCTGCGGCGCCGACCGCAGCCAAGAAGAAGGGCAAGCGTCGCGGTCGCAAGCCCGCCGCCACCAAGCGCGCCACAGGCAAGAAGACTCCCTGGTCGCGCAAGTTTTCCGAGACCGGTGACGAGCTGATCCTGAAGTACGTTCGCGACAAGGGCGGCGCCACCACCGAGGAAATCCGCAAGCACTGGGATGCATCGGGCCGTCGCGGAAAAGCGGAAAACAACCTGACCCTGCTGGTGAAGAACGGCAAGCTGAAGCGCAGCAAGCTGGAAAACACCAAGGGCCGCGGCAGCATCTACTCGGTCTCGTAAGGACACCTGGGGGACGCTCGGGGGGCGGCCCCGAGGGAACGCCCGAGGGGGAACGTCCGAGAGAACGTCCGAGAGAACGTCCGAGGGCGACTCCACGCGCGGCGACACAACGGTCCCATCGGGACCCGCGAAGGATCAAAAATAGGAGTGCAGAGTCCTATTTCTTCTACGCCTGGGTGGGGAAATTCAGCGGGCGGGGGATTCAGCGGTCAGCGGAATTCCGCGGGCGGGGACTGCGGGAAGCGTGCGGCTACAGCTTGGCGGTGTTGACCAAGTTCAGGCTGCGTGCGCAGTCGGCCACGGCTTGCCGAACGGCATCGTGCACGCGCGGATCCAAGGGCGACGGCACCACTTCATCTGGTGGTACGACGCTGGCGATGGCTTCCGCTGCCGAGATGAACATCCGCGGATGCAGCATGCTGGCGCGCGTCTCAAGCGCGCCCTTGAAGATGCCCGGGAAGGCGAGCGCATTGTTGATCGCCGCGCCGTCGGCCGCATAGGCCGCACCCGCAGCCCGCGCGGTGTCTGGATCGATCTCGGCCTGGGGGTTTGACAGCGCGAAGATGACCTGCCCTTTGCGGATCATCTCGGGCCGGATCAAGCCCACCTTGCCGGTCGTGCAGATCACGACATCAGCGCTGGCCATGATCGAATCCAGCGTCGCCGCCTGCGCACCTTCGGCCACCATGCGCGCGATCATCTCTGCATTCACATCGGTCACAGAAACCGAGCTAGCGCCGTAGTTAATGATCAAGCGTGCGATGGCGCTGCCGGCTGCCCCCAAGCCCACCTGCGCCACCTTGGCCTTGTGCAGATCGAGTCCGGTAATTCGGCAGGCGTTGATCAGCGCGGCCAAGGTCACGACCGCAGTCCCGTGCTGGTCGTCGTGCATGACCGGCTTGGACAGGCGACGACGAAGCTCGCTTTCGATCTTGAAGCACTCGGGAATGCGAATGTCTTCCAGGTGAATGCCGCCGAACGTCTTCGACAGGCGGACCACCGTGTCGATGAATTCATCGGCATCCAACGTATCGATCAAGATCGGCGTGGCCGAGATGCCCGCGAACTTGTCGTAAAGGACCGCCTTGCCTTCCATCACCGGCATGCTGGCCAGCGGGCCGATGTTGCCCAGACCCAGCACGCGTGATCCGTTGGTGAAGATGCCGACGGAGTTTCCGATGTTGGTGTAGTCCCAAGCGCGCTCGGCATCGGCTGCGATCGCGCGCGACACCCGCGCTACGCCCGGCGTGTAGATGTATCGCAGGTCGCCCAAGCGACGAAGCTCGACGCGGCTAGCCCCGCGGATCTTGCCTCCGCGGTGCAGTTCAAAGACCAAGTCTTTGACTTCCAGCACTTCGACACCATCGGTGTTCTTCAGCGCTGCGATCAGCTGCGCGGTGTGCTCTTCGTTTTCTGTTTCGACGGTGATGTCGCGTGTCGACAGGCCTTCGGCCATGTGCACGGTGGTGATCTCACCGATCAGCGCGCCTTCCTGCGCGATGACCGTAGCCAAGCGAGCCAGCTGTCCCGGGCGATGCCGCGTACGCACGCGCAGGACGGTATCGATGCGTTGACGACCCATGCCATTACACTATCGCAGTCCGGCGACGAGGTCAGCCGCGCAGACGCGCGGACGCAACGCGAGCGAAAGTACAGCCGAAACAGTCTGCCGCAGCGCGCCATGACGCAGAGTGTCAATTGTCCCAGCGCCCTCGTTCAGTCCGACCGGCGCAACGACAGCGACTCTATTGTGATAGACGCTCGACGGTTACGGGCACGCCGCTTAGGTGCACGGTGCCAGCCACCGCATCGAATAGGCTCTCGTCGGTCAGATCGTTGGCGCTAACCCCGGGGTGGGCTTCGGCAACACGCCAGCGCGTGCCCTGCCGGTTGTGGCCAAAGCCGTGCGGCAGGCTGACGACACCGGACATGACTTCGTCCGAGACCGACACCGGCACTTCGACCTGCCCGACGCGCGAACGAACTTGCACACGCTCGCCATCGCGGATGCCACGCGGCGCCGCATCGCCGGGATTCATGATCAGCGTGCAGCGCTCGGGCCCTTTCATCAGGCGTTCGCTGTTGTGACACCACGAGTTGTTGGATCGCAGCTGTCGTCGCCCAATCAGCATAAGTCCCGTCGGTGCCGTATCTGCCTTGGCCCGCTCTGCTTCCTTTAGGGACTGCTGCAAGCGCTGGAAGTCGGCGATCATCACAGGTGCTGCCAGGTTGATGCGCCGGTCGCGCGTATACAGGCGTTCGGGCATGCAGGGCACAAGCGGCCCCAAGTCGATGCCATGCTGATTTTCGGGACGCAGCAGCGTCGACACATCCAGCCCCGCGCGTCCCTTGCGCAGCCCATAGGGCCCGATGCGCAGCAGCAGATCCAGCGTCCGCGCTGGATCAAAGAAGCCCTGGGCGCGATCCGACAGCAAGCCCACCAACCGACCCAGTACCTTGTCTTTTGGTGCTCCGTTCTGACCGTCGTGCGAAAGCAAGCGCGTCATCAGACCGACGAAGATTTGCCAGTCGTGACGCTGGTCATCCGCTTTTTCAAACAGAGCCGGCGAGTACTTCGCGGTATTGCGCACAGCCAGTGCGTGGAAGGCCAAGTCGTAGTGATCGTGTTCCAGCGCGAAGGTCGGCGGCAGGATGATGTGAGCGTG
>JAYRFD010001361.1:0-2722 GCA_041908565.1 Polyangia bacterium
GGATTGCCAGATATCCGTGCCACAGCGCGCCGGGCTTGGGCGTCCACACGCTGGAACCAGGCGGGCGCCGGAACGCGGGAGAAAACCCATGAATGCCACACGAGACATCCCGATCTCTGCCAGTGCCGCCCGAGCCTGTGCCGAGAGTGTTCTTCGTGGTGGCATCGCGGCCCTTGAGCCGATGTTCATCGGGCCCGAGCTGAAAACCGGCGAGGTCGTGGCCGTCCACAACCTGCAGCACCGCGTTGCCTATTACTTGGTCGGGCTGATGGCGCCGCAGGGCTTGATCGGCTTTGTCCGGGTGGGTGCCGACGGAACCATTCAGGCGTGGGGCAGCTTCGGATCGCGACCGGTGAGCACGGTCACGCTGCTCAGCCAAGACCAGGCGGTCGCTGCGGCCCGCTCGCGCGTGATGATGGCGCATGGCGATGTGCTGGTGGCGCCACGCTTTGTCTGCGATGGGCTGGTCGGCCAGGAGGCCTGGCTGATCGAGGTGCAGCGGGGCGGCGAGCCGCAGCGCTTCATCTTCGTCACCCCCGATGGGGTCTATGAGCGCTCGGCAGTCAACGCCTAAGCGCGCGGTCCAGGCAGCCAGGCGGCAGACACCCAGCCACGCGTCGACCAAGCCTGCCGTTGGCAGAGGCAGCCTACGAGCGACAGCTCAGCAGCCCAGACGGCCTCGCTGGGCCAAGCCGCAGGCGGTCTGCCACCGGGGGGGATTGGGACGTACCCTGCCGCGCGGCGCTCGCCACAAAAGACGGGACAACCGGGCAGCAGGCCGCCAGCCGAACGTCACGATTTCTGTGATCCGGCGGCAGCAGACGCCGACGCAGACGCCAACGCAGACGCAAAGGCCGACGCAGACGCAGAGGCAGACGCACACGCAGACGCACACGCAGACGCCAACACCGACGCAGACGCCAGCACCGACGCAGACGCCAGCACCGACGCAGACGCCAACACCGACGCAGACCCCGCAGCCGTGAACAGAAGGCTGACGGCCTTCTTTGCCAATGCATTATTTTGCAAACTTCACCTCCTTGTCGTTCATTTAAAATTGCAAAATAAAACCAGACAAAATTAATAATTTGGGGAGGGAACGGCAGAGGGCCATCGACGGCCTGCCCGACGCACGGCCCGCCATGGGCCAGGGCACGATGGCCTTCGTCCACAAAGGAGTCTCGCCGCCGGGCGCAGTTCGATACCATCCACGTAGGTTCAGCATGTCGAACACCCCCCAGGCACAAGCCGATGTCTTGATCGTGACCGTCACGCGTCTGGAAGCGCGCGCGGTACTGACGGCGTTTGAAGCAGCCACCGCACAGAAGGCGCAGCCGGTTCCCATTGGCGACCGCGTCTATCGCGATCTGGGATCGCTGAACGGTACGCGCGTCTTTTTGGCCCTGTCCGAGATGGGCGCCATGGGTCTTGGCGCGTCGCTGCAAGCCATCAGCAAAGGCATCGCGGCGCTGCATCCGCGAGCCGTGATCATGGTGGGCATCGCGTTCGGCATGAACGAAAGCAAGCAGGCGCTGGGCGACATCTTGGTGGCGCGGCAGCTGATGCTGTACGAAGCGCAGCGCGTGGGATCGCCTCAGCTGGTGGCGCGCGGCGATCGCGTGCATGCATCCAGCTGGCTGATCAACTACTTGAGCAGCGCCGAGCTGGACTGGACCGGGGCGCCGGTTCGCTTCGGGCTGATGCTGACGGGGGAAAAGCTCGTCGACAACCTGGATTATCGCGAAGGGCTCAAGCGGCTGGAAGTCGAAGCGATCGGTGGCGAAATGGAAGGCGCCGGGCTGTACGTCGCCTGCCAAGATGCCAAGGTCGACTGGGTGCTGGTCAAGGCGATCTGCGACTGGGCCGACGGCAACAAAGCGCAAGACAAGGAAGCCCGGCAGGATCGAGCATCCAAGAACGCCGCAGAATTCGTGGTGCATGCGCTTCGTCACGCGCGCTTGCTGCGCGAGCCCGCGCCCTCGCCCGATTCACACGCTGTTCCGACGGCCCACGCGTCAGCCAGCCAGCGGCAAGACGTCGGATCGATTGTGGTAACAGGAACCGGCAATACCGTGGTTGTGCAGCAGTCACACAGCGCTTCTCCGTCGCTGTCATCGACATCGCAGCCTGCTTCGGGGCGACCGCTGAAGCGGCAGCCAACCCGCAACAGCCTGCGCGCACTTCTGGGCGAAGTCCTGCGCACGTCGTCGGATCTGCAGTCGTTCCTGATCGACTGGTTTCCCGCTGTCGCGCGACAAGTCGGCGGAGGCATGACGCGCAACGAGTGCGAAGACATCTTGTTTCAAAAGGAAGACGCCGACGTCATTCTGGCTCGGCTGCGCGATCACGACGCCGCACGCAGCAAGAAATACGAAGCGCTGCTGGTCTGGATCGAAGCCTGAACGACTCGAATACGAAGGCTGTCGTCGACAGGAACAGAGGCTGGGGCGACAGCACGGCGCACCAAGGCCTTTCAGCCAAGTGCGCAGACATCTTCTGCGACGCGGCGTCCTTGGCGGCCTCTACTGCGGGCAGGGCACGGTGGGGGGTTCTTCCAGCGGGTTTTCGGCGTTGTCGATGTGACAGCGGCGCTCGACGCGGCTGCCGTCCATGGCGACCTCGACTTCAAGTTCAAACAAGCAGGCCACGTAGCTACGACCGGCTTGTGACTTGACGCGCTTCTGCAAGTCCGCCGGGCAGCTACGCAGAAAGCTGGCCTTGA
>JAYRFD010001362.1:0-3955 GCA_041908565.1 Polyangia bacterium
ACAACGACAACGACAACGACCCCGACAACGACGACAGTTGCCCAGCGCCCTGCCCTGCTCTTGTCCGCGGCACCTGCGGCCTCCATCACGCCCCGCCGATCTGGCGATGTAGCGAAGACAGAGCCCATCGTGCGCGGCGAATTCGTGCGCGCCCGCAACGGCCAGTTTGTCTTGGGTGATCGGCCGTTTCGCTTCGTCGGCGCCAACATCGATCCGCTGCACGGCGATGTGAATCGCTATCGCGCCCGCGACCTGATCGCCGCCTTGGCCGACGATGGACTGACCGTCGCACGCATGTGGCCGCTGGGCGAAGGCCAGGAAGACGCCGACGACTGGATGCGCAAGTTCCACCTGTTTCGCGCCAGCCCGTATGGCTTCATCGAAGACAGCTACCTGCTTTTGGATCGTGTGCTGGCGATTGCTCGGCTGTATGGCATCCGCGTGATGCTGACGCTGTCGAACAACTGGGGCGACTACGGCGGGGCTCCGATGTATCTGCGGTGGACCGGTTCCCCGTGGTGGGGCCTGCATCACGAGTCGTTTTTTTCGCACCCACGCACGCGCGAGTTCTATCGCGCCGGCCTGCTGAAGCTGCTTCTGCGTCGCAACACCGTCACCGGAGTCCTGTACGTCGACGATCCCACGATCTTCGCGTGGGAACTGATGAACGAATCGCAGATCTTCAGCGAGCCCGGCCAGAACGCGCGCATCGCCTGGATTCGCGAGATGGCCGCGCTGATCCGCGAATACGACAAGAACCACATGATCTCGGCCGGGGCCAACGGCTATGCCCTGCGACGCGAGCGCGCCGACTGGCTGCGCATCCAGCAGCTTCCCGAGGTCGACTTCTGCGACAGCCACATCTATCCCGAAAACGACGAAGCCTGGGCCCAAGGACGCGGCGAAAAGCGCATCTTGGATCTCTTAGACGATCGCGCGGCGCTGTGTCGCTACGTCGTCAAAAAGCCGCTGGTCATCGGCGAGTTTGGCTTTCACACCGACGGATCTCAGACCCTGTTTGGTCGTCCGCGGGCCAGCTGGTTCACACGCTTTTTGCGCCAGCACTATCGCAACCGCGGGGCCGGTGCCCTGGTCTGGCTGTACGAGCCGTATCAGCTGTGGGGCACCAAGGTTCGCGACTTCGGCATCCACATCGACCACCCCGACACGCGCGATGTGCGCCAGGCGCTGTCAACCGTCGCAGATCAGCTGCGACAGGGCGGCTGGGACGCCTTTGGTCCCGACAACCCGCGCATCCTTTCGGCCCAGCACAGCGGCCTGCAGACACAGCCGCTTTATGACCCCGTGGTCGAAAAAATCGGGCCGCAGACCACACCGCACGGGGCCTGGACCCGGCCCGATGCGCAGACCGCCCTTCTTTCCATCCCACCGACGGCATTTGCTCGATCGGCCTGGGAACGATCGGGGTCGTGGACCGAAGGCAAGGCCTCGCATGTCTATGGTGCCGACGCGGGCGAGTGGACGTATCGCTTTTCTGCTCCGACCGTGCAGCCAAAGGACATCGTGCTGTCGATCGAGCTGGAAGCGCGCGTGTCGTCCGAGTGGCCGGTGACGCCGGCGCCCAAAGACGGCGGAGCAAGCGTCGTGGTGCTGATCGATGGCGTCGAGGTCGGCACGCTGGCGGCTCCCCCCGACGACAGCACAGGTGAACGGCGACGTTTGCGAATCGACGATCCCGCCCTGCGCCTGCGTCTGTCGCGCGGCCTGCACACGCTGCAGTTTCGCGTGCCGCAAAGCCCCAAGGCGCGCGGCCTGTGCATCTATGGCGAATACCGCGATGACGAACCCGCCCCAGCCGGAGAATTCACGCCCATTCTGCTGCGCTACCGTCTGCAAACGGCCCCCTACCTTCCGCGGGCGACTTCTCGTACATTGAATGCTACCCAAGGAGTCAAACACCCATGATCACGATCTGCGGCTTCCCGATCAGCAACTACTACAACAAGGTCCGCCTGGCGGCGGCTGAAAAGGGCATCGAATACAAGGACGACGGCGGGGTTTTCCCCTCGCAGGACGCGGCGCTTCTGGCCCGGTCGCCCATGGGCAAGATTCCGTTTCTTGAGACCGAGCACGGCCTGGTCTGCGAGTCCCAGGTCATCTGCGAGTACCTGGAAGATCGTTTCCCCGAAAAGTCGCTGTACCCCGCCGACGCCTACGGCCGCGCCAAGGTGCGCGAGCTGATCCAGGTGCTTGAGCTACACATCGAGCTGGTCGCCCGCCGCCTGCTGGGCGCTGCGCTGTTCGGCGGCTCTGCTTCCGACGAGACCAAGGCCGAGGTCAAGCGCGATCTGGACAAGGGCATCCGCGCGTTTACCCACCTGGCCAAGTTCGGTCCGTACCTGGCCGGCAGCGAATTCACGCTGGCCGACTGCTGCGCCGCCGTGCACTTCCCGCTGATCTCGCTGGTCACCAAGATCATCTACGGCGCCGACATCCTGGCCGGCATTCCGCAGGTCGCCGATTACATGAAGCTCCTCGGTGAACGCCCCACCGTCCAGAAGATCTGGGCCGAACGCGACGCCGCATTCCAGGCCGTGATGGCTTCCCGCAACAAGGCCAGCTAGTTCCCATCCACAAACCTACTGCGGTGCCCACTGGCTATGTCCGCCGTGCTCACAGCCCAGAGGCTGTTCCGCTCGGCTGCCTACGCCATTGGGCATCCTCGCGACGGTTTGTGGATGGGAACCAGCTAGTCCAGTCCGAAACCTGCTGCGGGTCCCGCCGAGCGAGTTCTGGGCGATCCTCTTCGCGCTTAGGTCCCCAAGGACGGCTGGCGCGGGGGCCACGCCGAGCGGGCCTGCATGTTCCGGTTTCTGGATGGGAATCCGCGAGTTTTCGATCGACGCCCCCGGCCTTTGTCGCATGGCCCTTGGCCCCGGGCCGATGAACCGGGGCGGTCTAATACCCTCGTGAGCATCACTTCCTTCCTGCAGAATTCGCCGTTTCCACCGACGACCGCGCTGCCCCCCGTCCACGCGGCCGACCTACCGATCTTGCAGCAGGCCGCCAAGGGCGAGCCCGGTCAGACCGTGTGGCCTGGCCTGTTTCCGCGACCTGCTGCGAAGCTGGCTCGGCTGCTGCTTGCGACGCAGGGCCTGTTCGATGCGGCGACGCTGCGCAGGCTGGCCACCACGCGCTATGGCGGCGATCCACGCCCCGGACCGCCAGATTCCCGTCGCTACGATGCCCACGATGCCTTTGCCTGCGCCTTGGTGCATCCCCACCACGATGCCGCCGCGCGCGCTGCCTTGGTCGCGACCGTCTTGCTGCCGTCGGTCACCAGCCGTCGACGCGGCTGGCGATCACGCCGCAAAAGCTGGGCGATTGTGCGCTGGGCCGTACAGACCGGCCACGTCGATGCCACCCTTCTGCCCCGCGCCATCGTCGATCGCTTGGCGCTGCCACGATCGGGTCAGCCGCTGCTTCTGCCCTTTTTACCGTCGCCACGCGGCCACGAAGGAGCCCTCGCCTGCTTCGCAGCGCGCTGGCCCCGCTTTCGCACCCACCTGGCCCGCGAACGGCAAGCCGACACCTGGCTGGACTACGTCGGCATCGCCGAGCTTGGCCACCGTCACTTCGCCGCCTTCGCAAGCGGCTGCCCCGCCCCTTGGGTACAGGGCGTGTTCGACGCCATCGAGCACGTGCTGACCGTCGGAGACGACGCCGCACAAAACCTGGTCGTGGTCGGCCTGTTCGAAGCCGTGCAGGGCGACGCCTATCGCGCTGGACCGGCCGGCGACCGCTACGAAGCCCGCCTGGGCCCCAACGCCCAAAAAGCCTGGGCCGACCTTATCGAAGGCTGGACCGGCCAAGGCATCCGCACCCTATCCACCTGGCGCGCCAAACCCAAAACCTGATTCTTTTCGATTCAGGCGGGCGGCGCGGGCCCCCCCGCGACCGCCCCCCCCCCGAACACCCAAACAACAAAATCAAT
>JAYRFD010001363.1:0-6908 GCA_041908565.1 Polyangia bacterium
GGCCGCTGCGACTTGATCCGCCACCGACGACGATTCAGTCATCTGCTGAACGGGCTGCGGATCTTCGGCAAGAGGTTCCACGTCATCGCAAGACGCCGCAAGCACAGGGCAAATCAGAAGCCACGCAGTTCGCATGCGCCGATGGGAGCCCAGCTTCGCAATCGCTGTCAATGTGAAGGGATCCGCCATCCATGTACGACCTACGTGCCAGCCCGTGGCCATGGGTGTGGTAGACCCAGATAGGCCCCGTCATGCAGGACCGTGTATCGAGGTATGGATCCCGTGTCGTATGTTTGAATCCTTCTTCCGGGCCTATACGCCATTGACTGTCACTTCTATAGCTTGGTTCTGTGTGTTGTCTTGGTGCGGAAAAAGTGGTCAATCAGGATACGGGAACAAATATCTGCCCCACCCGCCTTACAGCGGGTCTAAAGAACTGAACGATCGCTCCCCCGATCGCGGTTAATGCTGAAATGGCAGAATGATTACAGAAGGTTGCACTGCCGACATGGTCCTTGACATGAGCAGGCGGAGTGTAGAATTTGTAGTTTTTCAAAAACATCATTTGTGACATTAAATTCCCAATTTTATAAACCATTCTTTTATTTCTTGAGTGCTGCCCTGCAGCGTTTACGTAGATTTTTCTTGTAGATATAAAATTGTTCAAATTGTTGGTTGCCAGACGCTCCGACCAGTGCTATTGTTGGATTCTTAGCAGCGAAATCGAAGTACCTCGATGCGCTGACTGAAGCCGCAGGCGGGGGAGCCAGGTTTTAGTCAGGGTGACGTTGGCGCGGACTGCAAAGCCGTGTACAGCGCCACCTGGAACTAGAAGCGACTTGCGCCCCTCTGGCCTTGGACTTGCTGCCAACCCCGTTCTTGGGAGGTCCGCATGAGTGCCAAGTCGCTATTCCGCTTCAGACGCGCTGTAGTGGGTCTGGGCGTCGCATGTGCAATGAGCGCGTGCTTGCAGAACAACCAGGCCGACATGGACAACACCGCGTCAACGGGCGCACCGGTTCTCAACTTGAGCAACCCGCCGCCGCTTTCGACCGGTCGGTCCGTCATTGAAGGCCGCCATGTCTATGCCACGCCGGACGAGGGAGAAATTACCCTGAACTTGGCCGCCGGGGCCGCCGGCGTTGGAGAGTTCGCCGTCGCAGAGCCGTCGATGCTCAACGGCGAAGCCAAGGTCACCTTCAAGTATTCGAAGAAGAACAACCTGGTCGAGATGAAGGCCAAGATCAAGGGCCTGCCCTATCGCCCGACCTTCCGCAAGGACTTCGACGACAGCACGCCGTTCAACAAGCAGTTCATGGAAGTGCAGAACGCCAAGTGGCAGTTCTGGCTGGTCGGCACCATGTTCGGTCGCCAGCACGAGCAGGGCTATTACAGCGCCAGCACCTTCCAGTTCTTGGGCACGCGCTACGACTTCGCGCCCCTTGGGCCGAAGCCAGCGCCGGCGCCGGGCAGCTATTTCACCGTGCCGATTCCGGCGGTGCAGATGCTGTGCTCGCCGATCTTCGAAGGCAAGCCGAATGGAGAAGCAGAGGTCACCTTCCGCTTCCGCTACGACCGCATCGAAGATGCGGTAGGCAGCCCCGGCGCCATCTACATGCTGACGGCGTTCAACGGCTGTACGCCCGATCACATCGACGCGTACTGGACCAACACGCGCCTGCCGGACGAGAAGTTCATGAGCTGGGACTACTTCCTGCAGTCGATCTGGAACGGCGAAGGCATCTCGGTGGTCATGAGCGCCGAGCCGGATCCCAAGCCACCTGAGCTTGCCTTCCGCGACAACACGTTCATCGGCTTCAATGGCTTCTATCCCAATGCGATGCCCAAGGGTTTCGTGGCGGATGCGCGGTCTGGCACGGGTCGGATCCGTCCCGCTCCGACGGGTAGCTATCAAGTTCCGTTCTTCCCGCCGTCACGCCGCAACCTGTGTGGAGGTGGCCTATGAGCCGCGCGACCTTGAGTCTGTCTAAGGTACTTCTGACTGGCGCCATCGCCGTCATGGGCGGCGTCATGGCGGGCCACATCGCGGGCCGCGGCAATGCCGCGCATGCAGGTGACGAATCGGCGGCCGCTGCGACCTACACGGTCGGCAGCGCACTGCCGGGCCTGTCGCCCCAGCTACTGCAGCTGTTCGTCAACGGCCAAGCCACCTTCAACAAGAACTTCTCGGCCGCCGAGGGCTTGGGTCCGATCTACAACGAGATCTCGTGCGTGACCTGTCACGGGGCGGGGGCGCCGGGCGGTGGCGATCCGCTGGGCCCAGGTGCGACGTCCTTTAACGTCACGCACTTCGCTGCCGACACCCAGGGCTGGTTCGATCCACTGCGCGACTTGGGCGGCTTGGTCATCCAGAAGAAGACCATCCGCGACACCAGCCATCCCAACTGCACTTTCGCTGGTGAGCAGGTCCCGTCGGTGTCGAACGTCGTCTCGATCCGCAACACGCCGCCGGTGTTTGGCTTCGGCCTGCTGGATGCGATTCCGGACGCCGAGATCCTCAAGCGGCAGACGATGAACATCGATGGCGTCAACGGCTTCGCCAACTGGGGCATGGAACTGCACTCCGTCGATGCCGAGCCGGTGCCAGGCATTCCGCTGCCGGTGTATGGCCCGATGCGAGTCGGTCGCTTCGGCTGGAAGTCGCAGACCGCGACGCTGTTCCAGTTCTCTGCTGAGCCGTTCAACATCGAGCTGGGCGTGTCCAGTCCGTTCTTCCCGCAAGAGTTCACGCCACAGGGCACGCGCTTCGCAGCGCAGCTGCCGGCGACCTGCAACGTCGCCGATCACGCGGTGAATGACTTCGACAACTCGATGTCGGTGTCGCTGTATCACTTCCAGGCGCTGGTGGCTCCGCCGCCGACGCTGCCGAAGAATGACGCCGCCAAGGAAGGCGAAAAGACCTTCCGCCGCATCGGCTGTGAAAACTGCCACGCGGCAGAGCTGCGCACGGGCGAGCGCTACAACCTGCTGCTGGCCGATGGTTCATCGGTGCGCGTGCGTCAGCTGGAAAACCGCGTCGTCAACGCGTACTCGGACCTGCTGGTTCACGACATGGGCGCAAACCTGGCCGACGATCCCAGCGGATCGACGATGGGCCGTGTCATGGGTCGTGCCGATGGCCGCCACTGGCGCACGACGCCGCTTTGGGGCATCCGCTTCAAGAAGGCGCTGCTGCATGACGGTCGCACGGCCGACATCGCGACGGCGGTGCTGGAACACGGTGGCGAAGCGACGAATTCGCGCAACCGCTTCGCGGCTCTGACCGCGGTTGAAAAGAGCCAGCTGGTTGCCTTCCTGAACACGCTGTAAGCCCGCACAGATCCCCCCCTCTCCTGGCCCCGCGCCGGTCGTTCTCCTCGGAAATCACCCCATCCAGCGCGCAGCGCTGGGTCGTGCTGCGACCGGTCGCGGGGGATCCTAGCCACTCAAAACGATTGCAAGGCGTGCAACCAACATGAGAAGCTATTGACGCTACCCCATGAGTGCCGCCTACCGCATAAAGCCTGTCTACAACGAGCTGCGCGTGGAGTTCGAAGGCGCCCTGAGCGACAACGACGCCACCGAGCTTGAGCGCGAACTGCAGCGCATGATCGCAGTCATGCCCGTCGGCCGATACAACGTGCTGATGGACATGATGGGCATGACCAACTACTCGACGAGTGCCCGCGATGTGTTGGTGCGCGTCCAGAAGTCGTTCGCGGAATTCGCCAAGCGAACGGCCTATGTCGCCAACCGTCCAAACATCCGCGGCATGGCGCTGTGGGTGGCCCACCTGTCTGGCGATCAGAACGCCAAGGCCTTGGCTACCGTTGATCAAGCCAAAGTCTGGTGGAACGAAACCCGCGGCCGCGAGGCAGATGTCAGGAGGGCACTGTGATGACCAGTTCCCGACGAGATCTGACGTTGGTCGAGCGCACGGTGATGAAGACGCTGCGCGCGCTCTTCGAAGTATCGGAAGGCTATTACGGCCTGTTCGATGAAGAGATGATTCGTCACCGCGGCCTGGGCGAGTACCTGAAGTCCTTGGTCTATCTGTCCAAGCACTGGATTCGCATCAATAAGCAGTTCGGCCAGGAAAACGCGCACATCTTGGCGTTCTATTCGTCGCTGTGGAACGGCTGCATCTACTGCGGCTACGGCCACTTGTACGCGCACAACCTGAACGTCTTCCAGCGCACCGGCAAGCTGTTCCCGCTGAGCGAGCAAGAGATCGAGCAGTACATGCGCACCCGCGATGAAGACCTGCTGGATCTGGTTCGTTCGCGTCTGACCGATCCCGAGTTTGCCGAACAGCGTCGGCTGATCGAGCGCCTGTACGCCGCGCGCATGGACACGCTGGAACCAGGCAACCCAGAAGAAGACGAGCTCTTGCGCCTGTCGATCCCGTACTACTCGTTCATCAACGAGTGCAGCATCGTGGTCGAAGAAAAAGGTCCGCCGATGGGCAAGGTCGCCAAGGACAAGGCGCTGATCGACCGCTATCAGCAAGCGCGGGCCGCCGGCAACGCGCAGCCCTCCTCTGGTCCGCTGGCGTAGCGACGCCGTCGCTGTATCGCCCGTACTTCCCTGATCCAAAGCAACACGAAGGACCGCACGCGCTGCGCCTGTACCGACCGTCCTTTTGCGTGGGCATCGCGCGCTAGTTCGGGGGCGCTGGCTCGGCGCGCAGGACTCGTCTCAGCGTCTTTCCCGCGGGATTGTGCGGGATGCTGTCGACGAAAACGATCTGTCGCGGAACCTTGTAGTCCACCAGGTTGGCGCGACAGTGCGAAAGCAGATCGTCTTGACTGACTGCCGCATCGGGTCGCTTCACGACGTAGGCCCAGACCGCGCTGCCCCGCAGGCGATCGGGCTTGCCGACGACGGCGGATTCCTGCACGCAAGGATGGCTGTCCAGCACGCTTTCCACTTCGCTGGGGTACACGTTGTGGGCACTGGTGATGATCAGATCGTCCTTGCGATCGACGACGTAGAAGAAGCCATCGGCATCGCAGCGGACCAAGTCTCCCGTGTGTAGCCAGGCATCGGCCAGCGCGCGCTGCGTCAACGCGGGCTGCTGCCAGTAGCCTTGCATGACGGATGGGCCCTGCAGCAGAAGCTCTCCGACTTCACCCACGGCGACGTCCCGTTCGGGTCCGCTTTCCAGGTGGGTCTCGATGACGCGGACGCGCAGTCCAGACAGCGGCTTGCCGATGGTTCCTTCTGGACCGCCGGCCGGATACGGCGTGCAGTGTGTCGCCCCCGATGCTTCTGACAGTCCATAGGCTTCGTAGATCATGCGACCGGTCAGCGATCGGTAGCGCGCCTGCACCCACGCGGGCAGTGCAGAGCCTCCGCTGGATGCCACGGTCACGCTGTCGAACAGATCCGCCGTGGCCTTGGGATGCGTCAACATGGCGGCCCACAGCGTCGGTACAGCGGGGATCGACATCGGTCGGTGCGTCTCGATCAGCGCGAACAGCGGCATCAGATCCAGCGCATCAAAGCGCGGCACCAGGATCATGCGATAGCCCTTGGCCACGCTGACGTGAAGGCCAATCACCAAACCGAAGATGTGAAAGAACGGGATGATGCACAGCACGGCATCGTTGGGTTTTTCGGGACGATCCATCCACGCACAGACCTGTGCCACGCTGGCCAGCAGGTTGCGATGCGACAGCATGACGCCCTTGGGCACGCCGGTCGATCCGCTGGTGTATTGCAGCAGGGCCAGGTCGTCCGATCCGCTCTGCGCGGGATGCGGCACCGGATCCTCTGCAGGACGCAGCAGATCTTCAAAGCGCTGCGGCGCCGGCACATCGGCGGGTCGCGGCAGCTTCTGTTCGATCCCTTGCACCGACGTCACAAGCAGGCTGCGCACCGCACTTCCCGGCAGCACTTTGTAAAGCGCGGGCAGAAAGACATCCAGGCTGATGACGGCGATGGCACCTGAATCGGCAAGGACATGGGCAAGCTCGCGCCCTTGATGGGCTGGGCTTAGGTTGACGGCAACCGCCGACAGTCGCATCAGCGCATAGAACGCAAGGACATAGGTCGGCGTGTTGGGCAGCATCAGCGCGACGCGATCGCCGCGACCGATTCCCCGCGCCGCCAAGTTGGCGGCTAGGGCTTCGACGCGCTGCTGCAGCTGGGCATACGTCAGCTGCGTCCCATGCAAGACAACGGCGATGGCCTGCGGATCGCGGTGCGCGGAAGCGGACAGCAGGTGTTCGATGCGCGAAGCGGCAGAAGGAACAACGGGGGCAGTCGACATGAGGGCCTCTGATCGAAGTCGCAGCGGTTGGCTACGGACGTGGATGACGGGCAAAGAAGCGCAGGATCTCGGCGGTGGCTTTCACATCTGGAGTACCGTCGGACGATCCGGGCCAGGTGTGCTGTCCCTTGTCGATGGTGCAAAGCGTGTCTTCGGTTGCATCGGCGCACTGGCGATAACTTTGGCAGCTGACCGCGCCATTTTTGAAGGTCGCTTCGGGCATGCCACTGCAGCGATCGCGCATCGCCCAATCGGCGAACACGTTGCTGATCTTGGGAAAGGACCCGGTGCCGCCGCCTTCGTAGCCAACGATTGAATCGGCGGTGCCGTGATACGCCAGCACGGCGACCGGCTTTTCTGGCTTGCAGTCCTTGACCATCGTCGGACCCGAAACGGGAGCAATCGCAGCGAGAGTCGAAGACAGCTCGCAGCCCAGCCGGTGCGAAAACATCGCGCCGTTGGAAAAGCCCATCGCGAAGATGCGGTGGTCATCGATGCACAGCTCGTTCTGCGCTTGCTTGATCAGGTCGCGCGCAAAACCGACATCGTCGATCGCAAATAGCTGCGGCTCGCCACAGCAGTTACCGGCGTTCCAGCCGGGCACCACCCCCAGCCCTTGCGGAACGATCGCCAC
>JAYRFD010001364.1:0-9378 GCA_041908565.1 Polyangia bacterium
AAATGCACGACCGACCCGATGGCCGCCCGTACGACCGACCCGATGGCCGCCCGTACGACCGACCCGATGGCCGCCCGTACGACCGACCCGATGGCCGCCCGTACGACCGACCCGATGGCCGCCCAGCCGATCAGGTCGTTGCAACTACAGGCGCTGCAGGGCTCGCTGGGTGAAGTTGTCGTCGGACAGGTTGGTGTTGAGCTGGCTCTTGATCAGCACCAGCTCGGTCTGGTGGTTGTTCTTGCGGTGGTCGATAAAGACCATCCGACCCGGCGAGTGGTGCGTCGGGCTGTCGGCCTTGTAGTCCAGGCGCTCTTGCGTGCGCAGCCGCTTGCCGCTGCCGTCCATGTATTCGATCTTGGCGATCAGCGCGTGCTTGGGTTCGACCCACAGCTTCAGGCGGGGAAACTCGGCCGACTTGCCCGGTCGCGCCTGCAGCGTCAGGACCATATTTTCGCCTTCTTGTCCGGTCAGCGTCGGGGCATAGGTCGGGAACAGCTCGGTCAGCGACATGTCTTCGTTGCTGACATCGGACCCCATGAAGCTCTGTCCGGCTTGGTGCGTGCCGACGCGGCGGATGCGGTTGTTGAATTCCGGCAGAAGGACGTACATGGTGTCGGGATTTTCGACGAGCACGCCCATGCCCTTGACGTTGGCGGGCGACAGGAAGCGCACGATGCGCTTGGCGCCTTTTTGCTGCGTCGTGAACTCGCTTTCGCGGGCTGCGCCGCTGGCCTCTTTGATCAGCAGCTTGAAGTGGAAGGTCGCATCGGCGAACGCGTTCGCTTGCTTGTCGACGCGCTGCAGCAGGGCATCGGCGGACTCGGTGGGGGCGGCAGGAGCCGTGGCTGCTGCCGGTGCGGCTGCTGCAGCCGGCGCCGCGGGAGCTTGCGCCCAAGCAGCAGGGCCGATCAGCGATAGACCAAGAACCAGAAGAGAACCGAGAGAACGCTTCATCGGGAAGACTCCTGTGCGTTGTGTTCAGAAGGAAGGGGCAGCAGGGCCGGCACCAAAAGGAAGGTGAACAGCGCCGACAGCAGCAGCCCACCGCAGGCCAGGCCGCCAAACAGGCGCAGGGGTGGGGCCGCGCCCAGCATCATCACGCCCATGCCCAGCCCAAGCAGCGCCGCCGTCGTGAAGATCACCGGTCCCACCGTCGGTACAACTTCCCGAGCAGGGCGCCGCAGCAAGTACCAGATGTAGTGCATCGCGAAGTCCGCGCCTGAGCTGGTCACGATCGATCCGACGAGCGAAGTGCCCAGATCAATCGGTCGACCGATCCAGCCCAAGCTGCCAAACACGACCAGAAGCGCCATCACCGCCGGCAACAGCGACAGCACCGCCGGCCACAGCGCGCGCTGCGCGATCAGCAGCGCAACCAAGACGGCCAGCAAGGCGACGCCCAAGCTGCGCCACTGGTTGCGGTCGACGGCGCGCGAAAAAGCGCGATCCAGCATGGGCTCTCCGGTCAGCTTGCCAGCCAGCAGGATGGGCGGTTTTTCGTTGGCATCTTGGGGCGGCATCAGAAGCTCTCCGACGATCAGATCCAGCCCGGTCGGCGGCGTGCTGGATCCCAGGGCCTGCGCCAGCTCGGCCAGTGAGTCGCGTCCGGCTGCTTGCAGCGCGGTGTCGTCGGGGGTGGGTCCCAAGGCAGCGGTGCGTCGTTCGATGCCGGTGATGGCGGTCTGCAGGGCAGACATGCGATCGGCGCGGGCAGAGCTGGGCAGGGAAAAGGCCGCTTCTTCGGCCAGCTCTTTCGCTGACAAGCGCCGCAGAGCAAAGGGCCAGCGCGCCTTCAGATAGGCGTCCAAGGCCGACACGACGGGCGCCGCATCCCCCAGCACACGAGCGTGCAAAAGAACGGCCTTGCGGTCGGCGGAAAACAGCGTTCGCACCGATGGCTCACCTTCCAAGAAGAACAGAAGCTGCTCGACCTGGCTCTGCTTGCCGGGCAGGCCGCGAATGCCGACCATGCCGGCGCTGACCAGCGACAGTGGCTCGATGATCGACTGCACCTGCGTCACGCCGGGCAGCGATCGCGCGTAGGCCGCAAGACGTCGTAGCTCGGCCAGGGCACGCGGGTCGGTCAGGTCGCCACCGTCGCTGCGTTCCACCAAGATCTGGATAAACTGGGCACCGCCGAAGGCATCGTCCAGGAAGCGCTGGGCCAAGGCTGGCTCGGACCCGGGGCGGAAGAAGGCCCGCGGTTCCATGCGCACCTGCACGCGCAGGATGCCAGCGCCGCAGACGACAGCCGCAATCAGCGACAGCCCAACCACGACCCAGCGATACCGGCGGGCCCGATCAAACAGGCCCTGCATCAGCGCGCCCATGCCCGTAAACGGAGCCGCTTCGCCGGCGGTTGTGCCGCGCTCATACCGGGCGACCACAGCGGGCAATAGCGACACGGCAAACAGCAGGCACAGGGTGACACCGACGGCGCAGGCATAGCCAAAGCTGCGCATGGCCGAGATGTTCATGACGGCAAACGACAGAAAACCGAGCGCGCAGTTCACGGCGGCCACCGCAACCGGCGGACCCGCGACGCGGATGGCCTGCCGGGCAGAGCCCAAGCGGCTGCGATAGCTGTCGGCGCCACCGTCGGGCTGGGCGGTCTCGCCACGCAGCAGGTAATAGCGGCCCAGGATGTGAATGGCGTACTGACTGCCCGATGCGAATAAGATCAGCGGCAGGGTGCCGGTCACGACGGTAAAGGCCTCGCCCATGGCGCCCATCAGGCCCAGCACCATGACGACGGACAGGCCGACCGTCACAACGGTCAGAAGGACTGGCAGCACCCCACGAAACGCCAAGAGCACGATGGCAAAGAACAGCGCCAGCGCCAGCGGGGTCAGGCGGCGAACATCGCGCTGTGTGTCTTCATAGATCGCCGGCCCAGCGAACGGAGCACCGCCGTAGTACAGCGTGGCGACACCACCCAGCTCGACCTGCGATGCGGTGCGCACTTTTTCGGCCAGCGCATTGGTCTTGGCACCTTCCGAAAAGAACACCATGACCAGCGTCGATCGACCGTCCGCCGACAGCACGTTGCCGCGCACTTGCGACAGGCCCAGGCTGTATTCCTTCAGCTTGCGCAGGGTCGCTTCATCGGTCGGCAGAGGCGACGGCAGCAGCGCTTGCACATCGACGCCGCCGTCCTGGCTGCGCAGATCGGTCATGGTCGATAGCGACACGACGCGATCCACGCCCTCGGTGTTCTTGAGCGACTCGGACAGGCGATTCAAGCGGGTCAGAAAGTCGGAAGAAAAGACCTCGTTCCCGTCGCGCGGCGTCGCGCCGACCAAGGCCACGCGCAAGGCACCGAAGCGCTTGGCGACCTCTTTGAAGACCACCACCTCGGGCTCGCCTTCGGGCAGGAACACCAACACAGCGTCTTCGTGGCGCAGTCGCTTCAGGCCCAAGGCGCTGATCACGACCAGGATCAGCGTCGCCAGCATCAGCAGCCGCGGGGCGGCCAAGATTCGCGAGAGCCCGGCTGGGGATTCACCTGTCGTCTGCGTCGATGCGCCCTGGCTGTGTCCGTCGCTTGCCACTGTGTTTTGTGCTCCTCTCCGGCGAGACAGCGACGCAACCTACTCTGTTTTGGGGATGCAGCGGAAGCGGAAGTTTTCCAGCGAAGCACGGTAGCTTGGCCTGACCGCAGCGGGATTCCCCGCGTCGCTCTTGAACTTGGGCGCGTAGTAGCGGACACTAGCGACTGCAGCCCTAGTGCTGTTGTTCTGCGAACTTAGGAGCCCACGAATGTCAGCCCATTGTGAACAGAGTCGGCGCAGCCAAAAGACCAGCCCGAAGGCCGGCACCCGCCTGAGCTTTCTGGGAGCTGGACTTTCCCTTCTGCTCAGCCTGAGCAGCGGGTGTACCAAAGTGGTGGTCTGCAAGGCCGAGACGATGGCGCAGCTTCCCGAAGGGCAGTACTGCGCGGACTGCAAACCGCTCGATCACGAGCTCTTGGCGCGGCTCAACACCACTGAGCTTCCGTGGCCCGTGCGCAAGGCCGTCGATGACTGCGCAGACTGGATCCACAACCCGGGCAAAGAGCCGGGCGCCGTGGCCGGCTCTGCACCGCGCTCGGGCGGGATCGTGACCAAGGGCGCCCTGCGTCGCTGCTTGGGCCGCACGTCGAACCTGGATGGACCGACGCAGTCGGGCCTGATCGCGCTGGTCAACAAGTCGAACTTGCCGGAAGACGAAGACCAGTCGAACTTCAACGCCAAGTGCGACAAGTCGGTGCCGATCGTCGCCCCGGCCGCGATGCCCTTGCCGCCGCCAGCCCCGATGCCGATGCCAGCGGACAGCGGTATGCAGCCCGCTGCTCCGGCGCCGGGTGCGATGCCTGCGCCAACCAGCATGCCCCCCGCGCCTGCGCCGTCGGCTCTACCGCCTGCGCTGCCGCCGCCATCCTCTGCCCCCGTCCTGCCGCCGCCCCCGCCGCTGTAGTCTCTACGACCTTCCCTGCCACCTAAGAACGGGCGATCCGGCGCGCCGCCTGCTGCGTACATTCAAGCAAGGCGGACGCGGACGACGCTCTATCCCTGCTTACGTTCCGTCGCTGCTTACGTCCCGTCGCTGCTGCTCGAGGCTCCGCCACTATCGGACGATGCCGAAGATCGCGGGTGCGATGTGCCTGAGCTTGTACGCGGCGACATGAACAGACGGGGCAGCGTGATGCCTCGCGTCTCGGGCAGCAGCCACACCCAGCTTGCCGTCGCGATGGCCAGGCACAGCGGCACCGACAGGCCGCCCGTTAGGCCATAGCGCGCGACCATCAAGCTGACGATAAACAGCGACACCGGCTGCGCGGCACGGCCCAGGTTGTACGTCGTGCCCATCGCCGAGCTACGCACCTCGGTCGGGAATAGCTCGGACAAGAGCGCGCCGAAGCCAGCGGTGCAGCCCGAGCCAAAGCCCAGAAGCAGCATCGTGCACCAGAAGAACGGCGGATTCACCGCCAGCCACTGCCAGCGGAAAGCCAGCAGCGCCAGCGCCACCGCCGTCAGCAACGAGTAGATCGAGTAGGCCGGTCGACGCCCATAGCGATCGGCGAAGCTGCCAAAGGTCAGCATGCCCAGGAACTGCCCTAGCTGAGCCGTCAGGATCCACGCAAAGCTGCGACCGATGCCCTGGTTCATGCGGTCGCGCAGGAAGCCAGGCAGCCAGATGTAGCAGGTCCAGTATGTGCCTAGCTTCAGCACGACCAGGATCCACGCCATGAACATGTGCTTGCCCATGCCGTTGCGAACGGCCTTCACCAAGCCATAGCCCTGGCGGTGGGTCGGCTCATTGGGCAGGCGCATCGATCGCCGGATGAATAGGGCCAAGATGGCCGTGGCACTGGACGCGATCAGGACGGCACGCCAGCCGACAAGCGGCATCACCAGGAAGCCAGCGACGGCAGCCAGCGCGACTCCGACCGGCTCTCCGGCTTGTAGTAGGGCCGATGCGCGTCCGCGGAAGCGACTCTCGACGGCTTCGGCGACCATGCCGTGCCCGATGGCCCATTCTCCGCCAACGCCCAGTCCGACCAGGCCGCGGCCCAACAGAAAGACCCACGCGTTGGGCGCGATGCCGCAGACCAGCGAGCCAAGCGAGTACACCAAGACCGTCAGAGCCAGCAGCGATCGCTTGCCATAGCGATCGGCCAGCATGCCGGCCAAGATGCCGCCAATGCCCGAGGTGGCCAACGCAATGCTCCCCAGCCAGGACTCGGCCAGGTGCGCGATGTGCAAGTCGGCGGAGACCACCTCTTTGATAAAGCCGTACAGCGCTAGATCGTAGAAGTCGAAGGTCCAGCCGAGAAATGCGAACAAGAAGAGGCGGAGCGGGAAGGGGCGCGACATCGCTACTCCGATCTGCAATCAGCAAAGAGGGTAGATGCGAGCGACTGCGGTAGGGCGCATCCCGGCGGGGCACACGACCCGCCGTGATCAGACTGCAGACATGTGTCGGAAGGAACAGGGGCCGCCATCGACGCTTGTTCGATTAAACCCTAAGTGGGTCGTAGAGAGCAACGAGACCTTCGTCTGAAAACGCAGGTAGGACGGTGCTGCTACAGTAGGTGCTTGGCGGGGAGTCCGACGGATTCGCGGCAGCAAACTGCACATTGCTGCGATGGCTGCAGGCCACACCCCCGTCGCCTTGCATCCTTGTTTCCCATCGGAGACGCGGGACCGCGTCCTGTCCTTGGCGGCCCTGCGATCGCGGTTTCAACGTCTGGCTACAGGCCCGCTCGCGTGTGCAGCGGCAGAAGCTCTGCAATGGCCAGGCCGTAGCCCTGAAGGCCGGCGATCTTGCGGGGGTTGTCGGTCATCAACCGCATGCGCTGCACGCCCAAGGTGCGCAGCACTTGAGCCCCCAGCCCAAAGTCGCGCAGCTTGTCGAGAGGCAGCGCCGTGGTCCCGCCCGCCTCACGACTCTGCGGCAAGTGCGCGTCCAGATCGCTCTGCAGCGAGTAACGCTGCGTCGGAAAGATGTACAAAAAGACGCCCCGCCCGGCCTCGGCGATCGCCTTCAGGGCGGCCCGTAGCTGCATTCCGCTGTCGCAGCCAGTGGCCGACAGCACATCGCCCGGGAAGTTGGCCGTCTGCACGCGCACCAGGACGGGATCGTCGGTCGACACATCGCCCAGCGTCAGCGCCAGATACTCCGTCGGCTCGACCAGCGTGCGGTAAAGCTGGGCGCGGAACTGAGGCAGCGGCTTGCCTGCGATCGTCGGCACCAGAGGGAAATCGCGCACGCGCTCGACCAGGCGCTCGGTCTGCAGACGATATTCGATGATGTCGGCGACGCTGAGCACCAGCAGATCGTGAGTCTGCGCAAAGCGCTGCAGATCCGGCAAGCGCGCCATCGTCCCATCGTCGTTCATGATCTCGCAGATGACCCCGGCCGGCTGCAGCCCGGCCAAGCGGGACAGATCGACAGAGCCTTCGGTCTGGCCAGTGCGCACCAGCGTGCCGCCGCGCTTGGCCCGCAACGGAAAGATGTGGCCCGGCGTGATCAGATCTTCCGGGCGCCCCTGTGGGTTCACGGCCGTCAAGATGGTGTGCGCGCGATCGGCGGCCGAGATGCCCGTGGTCACGCCATGGCGGGCTTCGATGGTCACCGTAAACGCCGTCCCCAGCGAGGGCCCACCGGCGCGCGTCGCCTGCAACGGTAGCTGCAAGTAGTCGGCGCGTTCTTCGGTCAGCGTCAAGCAGATCAGTCCGCGACCGTAACGAGCCATGAAGTTGATGGCCTCGGGCGAGACTTTCTCGGCGGCCATGCACAGATCGCCTTCGTTTTCGCGATCTTCGTCATCTACCAAAATGACGATGCGACCGGCCCGCAGCTCTTCCAAGGCTTGCGAGACGCGACGAATGCGTGCTGCCGGATCGGGGGACAAGTCATTGCTGAAGTGGCGCGAAAGACCCGGCGGGCTCGACGCTGGATGTTCGTGTCCAATGGGCATGCCCCGCCGATCCGCAGAGCCCAGAGCGTCGTGCATGTTCTGTGTTTCAGACAAAGCCATTCTCCTTGAGCTTGTCCAGCGTCAGCGTCGGCACGGCAGGCGCAGCTGCGGCCTTTCCGTCCGTCCCCGACGCTGCGACATGGGCAAGATGGGGTGCCAGCAAGCGTTCGACGTACTTGCCGATCAGATCGACTTCCAAGTTGACGGTCGCGCCCACCGCTTTGCGGGACAGGTTGACGCGGCTCTGGGTGTACGGCACCAGCGACACGCAGAAGCAGCCCGCAGGCTGATCCACGGTGTTCACGGTCAGGCTGATGCCGTCGATGGTGATGGCGCCTTTTTCGATGATGTACCGCAACAGAGCGGGCGGCGGTTGTACCGCGACGTCCCAGTTGTCGCCGCGACGCGCGCTTTGGCGAATCTGGCCCACGCCATCGACGTGTCCGCTGACCAAGTGGCCGCCCAGCCGATCGCCCAGGCGCAGCGCGCGTTCCAAGTGGACGCGGTCCCCTGCCCGCAGCGATCCCAGCGTCGTGCGCGCCAGCGTCTCGGGCCCCATCTCGACCTCGACCTCTCCACTGCGCGAGGTCACGACGGTCAGACAGACGCCATCGACCGCAAGCGATGCGCCAAGCGGCATCACATCCTTTAGAAGCGGCGACTGCAGTCGCACACGCAGGCCGCTGTTCAGCGCAAGCGGTGACAGAGAGACCAGCGTTCCCAGATCCTCGACAAGTCCCGTGAACATCAGCGCCTAGCCTTTGTCTGCATGGGGAAGGGCGGGCCACAGCGCCGTGTCAGAACGACGCTCGCCGGAAAGGGACGGGACGGGCAGCTCGGCACTGGGTCGATAAGGTCCCGGTTGCAGATCGCCGCGCAGCCACAGATCGTTGCCCAGGCGCTCGACGGTCAGGCCAGACAGCCAAGGCGCCGTCGCCAGCGTCGGGACGCAAAGCCCTCGCAGAAAGGGCAGGCCCTGATCGCCCAGAAAAAGCGGAGCCACAAACAGCGCCACTTCATCGACCAGGCCTGCGGCCAGAAGCGCGCCGTGCAGCGTCGATCCACCCTCGCACATCACATAGTGAACGCCGCGCTGACACAGGTCGCGCAGCAGGGCGTGCAGATCGATGCCGTCCGTTGTAGCGGGTTGGGCAGTGGGCGGGCCCAGCACTTCACAGCCCTGCGCCCGCAGCGTCGCGACTTTGTCGGCTTGTTCCTGCAGCGTCGCTGTGCGCGTCACCCACAGCGTTCCGGGCCCGGCCAGCTTGGCCGACAGCGGAGCCCGCAACCGACCATCGACGACCACGCGCAGCGGCTGCGGCCAAGCGATCTGGCGCCCGTGCTCGTCGACCTGCGGCGGCAGACGAACCGAAAGCTGCGGGTCATCCGCCAGCACCGTGCCCGATCCAACCAAGATGGCGTCGCTGGCCGCACGCAGACGGTGGGCCATGGCCCGCGACTCAGCACCGGTCAGCCAGATCGGTGCAGCGACTGCATCTGGTGCCGCAGGCGGAGCCATCCGCCCGTCGAGAGACAGCGCCGCCTTCAGCAGCACCTGGGGTCGGCCTTGTGTCATGGCGCGCAGGAAGCCGCGGTTCTGCGATCGGCACGCGGCATCTTGCACGCCCTGCACCACCTGCACACCGGCGGCGCGCAGCCGCTCGATGCCGCCTCCCGTCACATAGGGATTGGGATCGCGCATGCCGCAGACCACGCGCGTGATGCCGGCCGCCAAGATGGCATCGGTGCAGCGCCCCGTGCGCCCGATGTGATTGCAGGGCTCTAGCGTCACGTACAGCGTCATGCCCGGCGCACGTCCACCCAAGGGACGAAGCGCCGCCACTTCCGCGTGATCGCGGGCCGCAAGGATGTGGTGGCCTCGGCTCACAACGCGTGGCACATCGCCGCTTTCA
>JAYRFD010001365.1:0-1755 GCA_041908565.1 Polyangia bacterium
CGCTCCACAGCAAATCGGTCGGCGCCCTGCTGATCCCACCGTTTGTCCGCGCCCTCAGCAACGATGCGCGGACAAATTACGGCCCATCTCAGACGGATGAGACGTTTTCCGGCTTGAAGTCTCGATGCACCAGGCCGGCTTGGTGGGCGGCCAAAAGGCCCTGGCCGGCGGCGCAGTACATGGCCAGGATCTCGCCTTCGCTGCGCGGCTGACGCTGCCAGTCGTACAGGGTCTGCCCGTCGACAAATTCCATGGCGATGAACAAGTCACCTTCGACTTCACCGACGCTGTAGACCGGCACGACATTGGGGTGCGAGACGCGCGCCATGGCCTGGGCTTCGCGCAGAATGCGGCTGCGCCCTTCGCTGCCGCCGAACCCACGCAGGTGCAGCACCTTCAGGGCGACCTTGCGGTCCAGTTCCTCGTCATAGGCGGCGTAGACCCGGCCCATGCCGCCCTCGCCAAGCTGGCGCAGCAGCACAAAGCGGCCCATTCGCTGCAGCATCTGGCCACCGCCCAGGCCAGCCCCCCCGTCGGTGGGCACGGACGCCACCACCACCGGGATGGTCGGCGCAACCGGCAGCGACGGGTCTTCTGCTTCCCCCGGTGCCAGGGTGCGAGCCAGCATGCGCTCGACCAAGGCCGCATCGACTTGCTTTGTTGCTTCCCCCATATCAGTTTTAATCTATAGCACTAAAAAGCCGAGCAATATAATACGCGTTCCATCTTAATCAACACAAGGACACATGACGAATAAAAAGAAACAAAATTTGTTTTGGGATTACAAAGCAGCCCGTTGTCTGATTGATAGACACACGGCTGGGCTTTCCACACACCGCAGGTCGGGGCTGCGGTCGGCGACGGTGCGCAGCCCAGCGGGCTATCCGCTGGTGGCGCTTGGCGCGGACTCGCCGCTTGATGGCTCGCCTGCGTCGGGGCTGGGGTCGCCGCGGCGCTGCTTTAAGAACCAGTGAAACAGCGCAGGCAGCTGATAGGTCGGCTCTTCGGCGGCGTGACCGACGCCGGGCCACTCGGTATAGCGAACGATGCCGCCGACTTGACGCAGCGCGGCCGCCATCTTGCGCGACATGGCGACAGGGACCAAGGGATCGCTCTTGCCGTGGAAGATCCACGTCGGGATCTGCCCGAGCTTTTGCGCCATCTGCACATATGGATCGCGATCGAAGTCGATCAGGCGCGCTTCTTTGGGAATGCGCACCCACGGCGGAGGCTTGATGCCCCCACAGATGGGCGCCAGCGCCGCGAAGCGACCGGGATAGCGCGCCGCCAAGTAGTACGTGCCGAAGCCGCCCATCGAGTTGCCGGTGACGTAGACGCGATCGGGATCGCCGTTGTATTCGCGCAGCGCGATCTCAAGCGCCTCCATCGCTCGCTCGGCCATGTCGGGCAGGGCCCAGAAGCTGGATGGATCGCACTGCGGAAAGACGACCAGGAAGGGGAAGTAACCCAAGGTGCCTTGCACAACGGGCCCCATACCGACCTGCAGCGCTTTGACGCCATCGGTGCCCCGCTCTCCGCCGCCGTGCAGATACAAGATGACGGGCAGCTTTTCGGCCAAAAGCTCGCGACCCGGCGGGCGATAGACATAGAAGCGATGCGGCCCGCGCGACGTCGCGACCTCGTGCGGCAAAAAGCCGTGGCTGCGATCGGGCACCACCTGCGGCCCCGAGCACGCAGGCAGCGCCAGCGCGAACAGACCCAGCAATGCGAACAGGAAGCTTTGGGGGCGAAGGC